>NZ_JBYNDP010000154.1:0-7809 GCF_059783535.1 Tateyamaria sp.
AACAGCGTGATGGCCGGGAAAGCGACCAGCAGAATCACCCGGAAAATGTCCGACCCGACAAAGAACAGAACGGCCTTGTAGGTCTCTTTCATCGGCGTCTCGCGATCCATCGCATTGATGATGAACAGGTTCATCCCCACCGGCGGCGTGATCAAACCAACCTCCACGACGATCAACACCAGAATGCCAAACCAGATTGCCACATGCTCGGGCGTCATCCCGAAATCGAGGCCCGAGATCACCGGGAAAAAGATCGGCACCGTCAGCAGGATCATCGACAGGCTGTCCATCACGCAGCCAAAGATCAGGTAGAAAAACAGGATCACGCTCAGCACAAGGATGGGCGTAAACCCTTGGGACAAAACGAAATCCGCCAACCATTGCGGCGCGCCCGACAGGGCCAGAAAGTTGTTGTAGAGCGACGCGCCCAACACGATGAAAAAGATCATGGCGGTGGTTTTGGCAGTCCCGATCAGGGCTTCGCCCAGCACGCGCCACGTCAGGTTGCCGCCCATCAGCGCAACCAGCCCCGTGCCCGCAGCGCCCACGGCGGCGCCCTCGGTCGGCGTGAACCACCCGGCGTAGATACCGCCGACCACCAGCGCGAAAATTGCCAGAACCGGCCATGTCTCCGCCAGCGCCTTCCAGCGTTCCGCCATCGGCACCGCCGCGCGCGTGCCCGCGCTATCCGGATACAGCCGCACATAGATCGAGATGGTGATGACATAGCCGATGGCGGCCAGAATGCCGGGGATAAAGGCGGCCAGGAACAGTTTGGCAATGTTCTGTTCGGTGATAATCGCATAGATCACCAAGATCACGGACGGTGGGATCAGGATGCCCAGCGTACCGCCCGCGGCCAGCGTCGCGGTCGAGAACCCTCCTGAATATCCGTATCTTTTCAGCTCCGGCAGCGCCACGCGGCTCATCGTGGCGGCCGTCGCCAGCGACGATCCGCAGATCGCCCCGAAGCCGGCGCAGGCCCCCACGGACGCCATCGCAACCCCGCCCCGGCGGTGGCCCAAAAAGCTCTCCGCCGCCTTGAACAGCGCGGTCGACATGCCCGACAGCGTCGCGAATTGCCCCATCAGCAGGAACATCGGAATGATGGTTAACGAGTAATTGGAAAATGTGGTGTAAGTCTCGGATTTGAGCTTGGCCAGGATCGGCGTCGGGTTGCCGTTCATCGCGAAGATCCAACCCAACAGGCCCATCAGGAACATGGCCAGCCCAATCGGCGCCCGCAAAAATATCAGGCCCAGCAAAATGGGGAACGACCAGAAACCCAGTTCCAGCCGGGTCAGGCCCAGAAATTGGACAATCTCGCGAATCCAGTCCATGGCCCGTTAACCCTCTGGCAAGATGTGGCGCCCCGTCGCGGCTTCCACCAGCCGCGCCCAGGCGCAGTAAACAGCCGTCAGGCTCGCAATGGCCGCAGCACCTACACTCGCCGCATAGGCCCACCAGACCGGGAATTGCAGGAACAGCGTCGTCTCTCCATTGCCCAGATAGCGCAACATACCTTCGTACAGACGCAGGGCGATGAACACGATGACAATGGCCAGCACGACCTCCCAAAAGGCGCGCAACCAGCCCAGCGGGCGGCGCGGCATGGACGATGTGAACACGTCCACAGTCGCATGATTGCCGTAGAACTGGCAGACCGGGAAAAAGGCGAAAATGGCAAAGGCGACACCCGCCTCGGTCAACTCATAGGTGCCGTTGATCTCGTCCACGCCGGTCGCCACCAGCCATTCGCCCAAGGTGACCATCCAGCCATCGGCCATGGAATGCCCCAGCTTCGACAGCTCGCGCCCGATGATCGACAGAGTGGTCAACAGGATCAGAACCAACAGAACGATCCCCCCTATCACCGCCGACATCCGCGACAGCCACTTCACCACCTCGTGCATACCCGCCTCATTTTATTGGAAAATCGGGCCGCGGCATCTCTGCCACGGCCCGACTTCAAAGGTGAAAAAAGGTTAGCCTTCGTAGGCATCCATCAGCGCACGCGCCTCATCGATCAGGGCTTGGCCGTCGATGCCTTTGCTTTCCATGTCAGCGACCCACTCGTCGTAGATGGGCTGCGCTGCGGCACGCCATGCTTCCAGATCATCACCGGAGACAGTCACGATATTGTTGCCGTTGTCGACAGCGGCCTGACGGGCCGGACCATCTGAATCCGCCTGGGTGCCACCGGCAAAGATGCTGAATTCCAGACCAGAGTTGTCATCGATGACCTTCTGCAAATCTGCTGGCAGGGACTCGTAACGATCCTTGTTCATCGCCAGGACAAAAGTCAGCGTATACAGGGCGTTGCCTTCGAACTCGGTGTGATTACCCACCAGCTCCGGCACCTTCAACGCGGCTGTCACCTCCCATGGAATGGTTGTGCCGTCGATCACACCCTTGCTCAGCCCTTCAGGTACAGCGGGAACGGGCATACCAACGGGGGTCGACCCCATCTTTTCAAGCAAGCTGTTCACGGTGCGCGAGCCGCCGCGGATTTTCAGGCCCGCCATGTCGGCTGGCGTGTTCACTTCCTTGTTCACATGGATCATGCCCGGTCCATGCACCCATGTCCCAAGGATATGCACGTCCTTGAACTCGCTATCTTTCATATGTTTTTCAAACATTTGCCAGTAGGCGGATGACATCGCGCGGGCATCTGTCATCATGAAGGGCAGCTCGAACACCTCGGTGCTTGGGTAGCGTCCAGGGGTGTAACCAACTACGGTCCAGACGATATCCGCCACACCATCAATGGCCTGGTCCATCAGCTCTGGCGGACGCCCGCCCAGCTGCATGGATGGATAGCGATCCACCTTGATCCGCCCACTTGAGGCTTCTTCGACATTGTCAGCCCAGACATCCAGCACCAGCTTGGGTACGTTGGCTTGCGCAGGCAGGAACTGGTGCAGGTTCAGCGTAACCTCTTGGGCCAGCGCGGCGGTGCCGGAGCCGATGGCGAACGCGGCAGCGCCGACCATGTTCAGAAATGATTTGCGTGTAAGTGACATGAATTTCCTCCCTTATCCGGTCGGGCACGTGCGGCCTGACTCGCTCTTCCAGAGAGATTGTTATGCAACGCAACTAAATCTGTCACCCGCCTTTGTAACTATATCGCCGCTTTTGGCCGATGCCTGTTATGCACGCGGTCGGGTGGTATCGGGATCATACGGGCCAGGTGCGATGACCCTGCAGGGCACAAGTTCACCCAGCATATCTACAGTGATTTCAGTGCCTTGCGCTGCCAGATCGGGACGTACAAAGGCATATGCAAGGTTCATCCCAACCCGATGCCCCCAATCGCCCGAGGTTATAGTCCCCACGACACTGTTATCCTGCATCACCGACGCCCCCGGTTGCGCATGCGAGGTGGTGCTGTCGATCTGCAAACTCACCAGCTTGGCCGTCAGCCCCTTGGCTTGCCGCGCTTCAAGCGCCGCCTTGCCCACGAAATCCTTGTCCATCTTCACGAACCGATCCAGCCCGGTCTCGAACGGATCGAACTCGGTGATCAGGTCAGCCTTCCAATGCAGATACCCCTTCTCCATTCGCATGGACTCGACCGCCCGCGCCCCGAACGGGTGCAACCCATGCGCCTCACCCGCCGCACGCAGCGCCAGATAGGCCGCGTAAAGCTGGTTGTTCGGCACATGGATTTCATACGCCAACTCACCCGAAAAGCTGACGGACATCACGAACGCAGGGGCAATCCCCACAAAGGCGCGGCGCACTGACAACCAGGGAAACGCCGCCGCTGACCAGTCGCCACGAGAGGCGGCTGACAGCACATCCCGCGCCCTTGGTCCCGCCAGAACAAGGATCGTCCAGTCGTTGGTAAGCGACTGAAACGACACATCAAACCCGTCCGCATGTGCGCGCATCCAGTCCATGTCGTGCCACTCGGCAGCGGCGGCCGACCCATACCAGACGGGCCCCTCAGGAATATTGGCAATTGTCGCCTCACCCATCACGCAACCATGATGGTTCAGCAAGTAGCCAAGGCCCACCTTGCCCGCTTTCCGTGTCACCCGCCCACAGATCACGTGGTCCAGAAAATCATGGGCATCTGGCCCGGTAATCTCGATCCGATTGAACCCGTTGACCTCCGCCAGACCAACACCGCTCTGCACCGCCTTCACTTCCTCGGCGACAACGTCAAACGCCTCGTCAAACTGGAACCCATGCGTCACCTCAAAGTCCGGTGCAGGCTTGAAATACTCTGCTCGCTCCCAGCCATTCACGACCGTGAACGCGGCCCCTTCCGCCGCCAATACAGGGGTCAGTGGTGTTGTCTTCATGGGTCGCCCGGCGGGTCGATGCTCATTCGGGAAGTGGAACCGAAATTCGTTCTGATAGTCCTCAATGGCCTTCAGCGCGGTCAGTTCCACATTGCCGTGTCCGGTGAACCGACGCGGGTCCAAAACCCACGTGTCATAGCACGCTTCACCATGCACGATCTGCTGCGCCAGCAGCCATCCATGGCCACCGCCTTCACCCAGCCCAGCACGCAACCCGATGATGCAAAACGCATTTCTCTTGCCCGGGACCGGCCCAACCAGAGGTGCCCCGTCGATGGTATACGTGATCGGCCCATTGACGACGTTCTTGATCCCCACATCCATAAGCGCGGGCATGCGGGCAAAGGCGCCTTCCAGCACATCTGTGATCCGGTCCAGATCATCCGGGCACAGATCATTGGAAAAATCCGGAGAGATACCGTCCATGCCCCAGGTCTTGCAGTCCTGTTCATAGAACCCCAGCAGCAGCCCGTTCTTCTCCTGACGGCAGTAGTAATCGCTGATCGGGCAGCGCAGCAGCGGCATCCGGTGACCCGCAGCGACGATGCCGGGGATCTCGTCCGTGACGAAGTACTGATGCTCCATGGAGGCAACGGGGTGATGCACCCCCATCATCGCGCCCACCTCGTTCACCCGGTAGCCGCAGGCGTTCACGACAACCTCACACGCGATATCGCCCTTGTTTGTATGAACAATCCAGCTTTCGTCCTTAAACTGCGTCAGCCCCGTCACATTCGTCTGACGATAGACCTCCGCCCCCGCCTTGCGTGCCCGCCGCGCCAGCGCCTGACAAAGTGAGGCCGGATCAATATCCCCGTCATTGCCGTCCCACAGTCCACCCAGCAGGTTGTCGGTCGAGATCAGCGGATGGCGACGGGCGCACTCCTCGGCGTCAATCACCTCGAACTCTACTCCCATGCCCCGCGCCATGGACGCGAAATGGCGGTACCCATCCATCTGCGCCTCGGTGTTCGCCAACCGGATGCCACCGTCCCCGTGATTGTACTGCACCGGGTAATCCGGATCGTCGCGCAATTCCTGATAGAGGTTGATGGAATGCGTCTTCAGCCCGACCATCGTCTGGTTCATGCCAAAGTTCGTCACCTGCGCCGCCGAATGCCACGTGGTGCCGCTGGTCAATTCGTCCCGTTCGACCAGCACCACATCCGTCCACCCTTCTTGCGTCAGGTGATACAGGGTCGAACAGCCCGCTATTCCGCCGCCAATCACAACGCAACGCGTCTGGGTCTTCATGGCTTATCTCCGAAACTTGCATGTTTTTGGGCACAATGAAGGGCGCGCGCATCCCGTCAATCAAACCGGCACATCTTCAGCCTTCTGAAAAGATGTATTTGCTGTCACTGAAATCGCGGGCCTACGCTTGCACGGCGGCATTTCCCAAGAACTCTGACCCCATGTCCGATCCAAAACCCATGCGCAAAGGGCGCAGCGCCCGGAAAAAGGCACGCGCCGCGGGCCCCCCGATGAACCCCGCTCCGCCCGGACAGGTTGGTGGGCAATACCGCCCGCTGTCAGACCCGGACATCCAGCGCATCTATGATACCGCCCTTGATCTGCTGGCCAATCTGGGCATGGGCGAAGTCCCGGACCGCCTGCGCCAAACACTCGAAGCGGCGGGCGCGCGCAGCTTGCCCAATGGGCGCACCGCCCTGCCAAATGCGCTCGTGGAAGAGGCGATCGACCACGCGCCCAAAACCTTTCCGCTGCATGGTCGCGACCCGGGGCGAAGCATCGAAGTGGGCGGCAATGCCGTGCATTTCGGCACCGGCGGGGCCGCCGTGCAGACACTCGATCGCGAAACCCGCTTCTACCGCCCCTCCACCCTCGCCGACCTGCACGATTTCACACGGCTGCAGGACACGCTCACCAATGTCAGCTGGTTCACCCGCTGCTGCATTGCAGGCGACATGCCCGATGAATGGCTGCTGGACATCAATACCGCCTACGCGCTCATGCGGAACACCACCAAACCCGTGGCCACCGCCTTCACACTCGCGGAGCACGTCGCCCCCATCGTCCACATGTTCGACATGGTGGCTGGGGGCGACGGCGCCTTTGCAAAACGCCCGTTCGTCAAGGCGCATATCAGCCCCGTCATATCCCCCATGCGCTTTGGCGCGGATGCGGTGGAAACGGTCTATGCCTGCATCGATCACAACATCCCGCTCAGCTGCATCACCGCAGCACAGGCCGGGGCGACGGCCCCCGCAACACTCGCCGGTTTCCTCGCCCAATCGCTGGCCGAAACGCTCGCCAGCCTTGTCATGGTGCACGCGATCAAACCGGGCCATCCCATGGTGTTCTCGAACTGGCCGCTGGTCATCGATCTGCGCACAGGCGCCTTTGCCGGCGGCGGCGGTGAGATTGCCGTGATGAACGCTGCCTCAGCCCAGATCATCAACCACCTTGGCCTTGTATCCGGCGTGGCCGCCTCCATGACGGATGCCAAGGCACTCGACGCGCAATATGGCCAGGAAAAGGGCCTGACCTCGCTTGCAGCAGCCCTCGCAGGTGGCAACCTGATCTATGAAAGCTCTGGCATGACAGCGGCCTTGCTGGGGGCGAGTTTCGAAGCCTTCGTGCTGGATGACGAGATGCACGCCGCCACCTACCGCATCCTGCGTGGCGTCGAAGTGTCGGATGACACGCTCGACCTTGCGGGCATTCACAGCGCCGTTCTGGGCGAGGGGCATTTCCTCGGCGGCCCCGCCACCATCGCCGCGATGGAACGGGACTATGTGTACCCCAGCCTCGCCGACCGTGAGACACCAAAGACTTGGGAAGAAACCGGCGCACGCACAGCATGGGACAGGGCAGCGGCGCGCGTGGATGACATCCTTGCCAATCACCACCCATCCTATATCGATGACACAACCGACACCGCCATCCGCGCGGCGTTTGACATCCGATATCCCTGAGAGGCGCCATGACAGTCAAAGAGACCCAAGCCATGATCGCAAGCATGACGCCCATCATCGTTCCGGGCGACTGGGTGTTTTGTGCCGTGACAGGCGCGGGAAGCATTCCAGCGGATGCTTTTGCCGTGATCCAAGAGGCCGAAGGCACAACCCTGATCCTACCCGAAGCGACGGCCAAGGCGGGCGGCTACCAATGCAGCGCGGTGATGCAATTGATCACTTTGCAAGTGAACTCCGACCTCGAAGGCGTCGGGCTTACTGCGGCCGTCGCAACCGCGCTCGCCGCACAGAACATCCCCTGCAACGTGGTGGCCGGATATCACCACGACCATATCTTTGTACCCAAGACCCAAGCCGGAATCGCCTATGCCGCGCTTTTGGATGTGCAGAACGCCGCACACTGATCGTGTACTCGTTCCTTTTTGCCGACAGCGCTTTTGTGAATTGGGACAGACCAAATGTCGTGCGCTTTTTGCGTGTAACAGCTTGAGGCCAAGGTGCCGTTTGCACAGCATTGCACGTATGAGGGTAAATGCGCAGGAAGCGGACTTTGCAAAGTT
>NZ_JBYNDP010000155.1:0-7785 GCF_059783535.1 Tateyamaria sp.
TGGCTTATATCAGCCATCAACCGCTTTCGGTTTTCTTCACCCAGCTCCAGTTTGTCGATCATCTTCTGAAGTTCAGCCGTGCGCGCAGCGACAAGTTCCTCAAGCCGCGCTTTCTGTTCCGCGCGACTGGCTTCCCGTTTCGCCACGGCCTCACCCATACTGTTCAGGATGACACCCAGTTCGCGAAACTCGCGGCTGCCACCCAGTTGGACAGACCCTGAATAGTCACCGTTGCGCAAGCGTTTGATGCTTTGCTGCAAACGAATGAGCGGAAGTCGGATTTGGCCATTGAACGAAATTGCGCCGACAATCAGCAAAACAATCAGCGCAAACAACAGACCATATACAAGCTGCTCATTCCACGTGCGGAACGCATCGGCGTCTGCCAGAACCTCCTGTACTTCTTCCAGCTCTTCATCGACTGCAGCCTGTATCTTGCGGTCCAGTTCAATGTCGATAGCGTCATCCAACAAACCAGCCAGACGCTCGATCTGCAGAAATGTGTCGATCGGATCACCAGCCTCGGTCAGCGTCGCGATTGCGGCATTGATCGACTGAACTTCCTCTTCAATCTCGTTCAGGACGTCGAGCTCTTCGATCTCCTCGTCTCCGATCAACTGAATTTCACGTCCGATGGTCTTTCGAATCTCGACAAGTGTGTCGGCAATTTTCACACGCAGTTCTGCTTCCAGTTCCCCGCCATCGCGGTCGCCAATCAGAAGTGCATCGCCATGCTGTTTGAAAAGCCGAAAAACATCCGCTTCAAGTCTGAGGTGGAGTGCCCGCGATTCCTGGGCCAGTTGCGTCCGTGCATCCCACCAGCGCGACTTTTCCACAGAGTAAAGAGTCAGACCGGCAAATGCGCCAAGGAGTAAAACAATGACGGCGGCGTATACGCCAAAAAGGGTAGTAGAGCGCATCTTGTAGTCCCTTTAGTACGAAGTCGCTTTGCAAGCGTTTGTTGTTGGTTGCGCGAGTATTACGGTTGCCCGGGTCTGGTGCCGCAGCGTGTCAAGAAGCCTGTTGCGGTCCGGGTCTGCGGTCCAACGCAGTGATGAAATGACAACGACGTCAGCCTGCCCAAGGACCGCGCGCGCAAGGTCCAGGCGCAACGTTTGCCCAGCCGTCAGGTTCTTGCCATTCTCTGCAAGGCGTTGATCAAGGCCGCCCGATCCATCCAGCATCTCATTCAAGTCGAATGCGGCAAGCACCTGTCGGATCACACCATCCCTTGGACGCTTTGGCGCACCGAGGGTCACAGACCGTCTCAGGCTGCCTTGCAAACCGATATGCTCGTCACCGATATAGACAATCTTTGGCAAGCGCGTGTCTTGACTACCAAAACGAACGTCTACGGTGCCGTGCTTATCCAAACCCGCAATCAACCGTGCGCAAACGCTCGCATGTAATCCTTCCAGACAAGTTACTTGCCCAGCGTCGGCGGAGAAGGCGATGGTCTGGCCGTTTATTTCGCCTTCTAAAGTGACCGAGATGGGCTCGCTCTTGGGTTTTGACCGCCGTTTGACTGTCGGTTCGTCCAACAACCGTTGTGCCTTTTCCCGCGCGACATACCACGCACAATAGCGGTCCCATGATGCGGCGAGGTCCTGCAAAGGCAGCGCAACAATGGCGAGGACCGACATGCATGCCGCGGCAGTTGCGGGTGCAACACCATTCTGACCAGCCAACCAAAGCATGAGAAGACCGGACAATGCCGTCCCGACCATGAGCAAAGCCTGCAGTCCAGCAGTGCGTCCGCGGCGTGAAACCGCATCCCCCTTCAGCGCCGCGCCCTTTTCGTCGAGGGCGCGCAGTTCCATGTTTGTGCGTCCCATGAGGTCCAGTTCGGGCGCAATCGCAATACGTTCGATCATCGAAATTGCAATATTGGCACGACGCTTTCTCAGCTTGCGGTGGCGCTGTTCCAGGTGCCAGGCCGTGATGCACATGATCGCCAGCGCAAGGCCAAGCGGAACAAGCCCGGTTCCGGCCAGGGCTGGATTGAGGCTGAACAGAATCCATATGGCACCAGGCAAAACAATGATTGCAGACAATACATCGGGCAGACCACGTCCGAACCAAAGGCGGGCGGCCGCCAGGTCACCAACAAAGCGAAGGGACAATGCGCCGACTCGACGCTCCTCGTGACGCGCCTTCGGAAGGCGGGCGATCTGAGAATACAGAGCACGACGGAGTGCGATGGCATAGCTCTGCCCCAATGCCTCGGCACGCCTGCGTGCAAACAAATGGCACATAGCTGCAACCAGTCCGGCGGCCCCCAGTTCAGCAACTGTCTGCATGGGTAATGACTGCTGTGAATGAAGTGCCATGAAGGCATCGCGCGTGGCAAAGGCACCCACGGCAAGCGCAATCGCCTGAACAATGGCGAGTGATATGATCAGGACCGCATCGATGACGCGGTCCTGAGACGTTATTGCGGGAAGGGCAGTCATGCCGCCACACCTTCATGGTCGCGGCGCATCAACGGCGCGACATGCAGTGCAATTGCTTCAGGCGACCACAGATCTTCACGCGACAGAATGGGCAAGCCGGTCACCTCGGCCGCTTCTGCGGTTGCGAGCGGAGAGCAGCTCACCATTCCCGACACTGCAAAGGGCGTAAGCTGCAGGCGCTCAAGCACCATCACGCCACCCAGTGCACTCAGCGCGTCGGGGGCAGCAAACAGGATACCATCCAGACGATCGCGGATTTGCGAGGCCTTCAGAATGTCGCGCGTTTCCTGCTGGAACACGCCGTCCGCGATTTCGACGACAACCACCTCGGCACCGCGCGCAGCTGCGGTACTGACCAGCGTGTCAAAACCCTGCTCGATTTGATCAAGCGGCCTGCGGAAGGTGGTCGCCATGCCAACATCGGTAAAGTCGAGAGCAGGGGCACCACCATCCTCAAAACTGTTGAAGTCACCAAAAGCGCCCGTGCCCGTGGCTTTGACACCTGCCACCGAATACCCGGACCGCATCAGCCCGTGAGCAAGGCTTGAGGCGGCGGTGGTCTTGCCCGAGTTCATCGAGGCACCGAAAACCCCAATCACCGTCACGCGGTCATTCGCAGGCAGGGGCGGTAGTGCATAGTCCGCGACATTCATCACGCGACCCTGTTCGCCTGTCAGCAGGCCAAGTGGCTTCAACCGGGTGGCGTCGTCCATAAAATCATGCGCTGCATCGATGCGCCCGGCAACACCGCCACCTGCAACCAGATCGATCAGGTCGTCATCAATGACGGCACTTGCCAAAAATTGATCAGGCGCATAGCGATCACCCAGACACAAAACGACCAGATCTCCGGGATAGCTCAGAGACACACGCCGTTCTGCCAGTTGCAGTTTCTTGTGTTGGCCGATTTCCACGATTTCGCAGAGCATCAGATCGCCAGCCTTGGCTGTTTGAAAGCTGACGGACAGACCCCGGACGTCGCTGCGATCAACGCGCCGCGTTGTGAACGCCCATTTCGCGATCTCGCAGAGGTCGGGGGTCAAGGGATAAATCTTGGTCATTGGTTTGCTCCGTGGTGTAGCGTTTGAATGACCGTTGTTTCTCCCACCTGGATGATGGCCGTCCGGCAGATAAATGAACCGCTGCCGGAAATGTGGATGAACGCAAGATGAACGCTCACGTTCACCGGATCAGATTGTCCGCAACGAATGGCGCTGGGATTGTGGCCCTAGTCATCATCGTCTCCGCCATCATCACCGCCGTCGCCATCGCCGTCTCCACCTCCTCCGTCGCTGTCGCCGCCGTTATCATCGTCATCGTCTCTTTCATCCCGATCATCGTCGTCATCGTCATCATCATCATCGTCGTCGGAACCACCATTGCTTGTTCCCCGTTCGGGTTCATCGCGGGCGCCTCTTCGAATCTCGCCAATGGTGAGTCTGTTGTCACCGTTGTGATCGGTGGTCCGCATCAGTTGTCTGGCACCGTCGCGCCCAAAGGCCGCTACCAATTCGTCAAAGCTGAGCATTCCGTCCGAATTGGTATCGACAGACCGGAAACTCGCCGATTGACAAAGTGCCGCCGAAGACGCCGCGAAACTAACAACAGCCGCAAAAAGCAGGCTCTTTGGAAGCCTGCGTGGGCGAACCGATCCGTTCGCCGCCGCAATGGCGGCAACGCCATCTGCGTCCTTGCTGGTTCTGTACACCATACTACGCCCGATACTACCTGCGTTACATGCAGAGTATGCCCCAAAAGCAGTAGTAAGTTGCATGTGTGGATGAACGTTAGCCACTACCAAAGATGAACGCCAGATGAACAAATTACGATGCCTCACATCTTGGATACAATCAGGCGATTTTCCGCAACTATTCGCAAAATCAAGGCGATGATCGCCCGAAATACTAACATAATCTGTATTACGGGATAGTTTTAACGATCCGCTGCAAGATATGCGACCGATGGTTTTGACCACCAAAGAAGATGCCTAGAACACGCACCTCCATCAGGTCCGCGTCCGCGATAAAGTAGAAGACTGCGTTATCCTTTGTCACATGCCGCAGCCCATCCATGATCTGCGGCACCAGCGTGCCCTGGAACGGAACATCGCCCAGACGGGCCAGTGCATCCTCAACACCGCGCACGCGGCTGGCCGCACGGTTTAAGGCATCCTCAATCGGTTCGCCAAGATCGCGGTACGATTGGAACAGGTGATCAAAGATGACCTCGATATCCGCGTCACAGGCTGTGCTGCGTAGAACCCTAAACCCGGAGGGCACGAGTTTTTGCCGCGATCATGTCCTCGGTTCGGGCGCGCCCTTCATCCGCCGAAACAAATGTCCCTGCTGCCCGCTCGGCGAAAAAGGCCTGTAGTGCAGCCAGCTCTGCCGCTTCACGCTCTTTCTCGGACCGGACGAGTTCAAGACCCCGCTGCACAACCGCGCTGACGCTGGCATATTGCCCGTCTGCTACCAATTTGCGGGTGAACTCATCCTGTTGATCCGTGATTGATACAGATGCTTTCACAGACATTGCATGTCTCCCATTGCTACTCAGTAGTATAAAGGGATGGAATGATCTGGTGCAAGTGATGCCTCAGTTCAAATCCTGCAGCAGCCGTCCATGTTTCTTGCTTTCAGCAATCACATCTGAAAGTTGGCGCAGCCCTTTCCCTTCCAGAAGCGGGATCAACTTGACCAATGCTTCTGCCGTCACCTGCGCATCTCCCAAAGCCGTGTGTCGCAGGTCGTTTGGAATGACGATTTCAAGTCGCTCACACAGCGCATCCAGCGTGTGTTCTGCAGTCGTGCCAAAGACAATCGCGGACAAAAAAACCGTGTCCAAAACGGGATGATCCCATGTCACCCCCATCTGCCCTTCGGCGCGGCGCAAAAAAGCCAAATCAAATGGCGCGTTGTGCGCGACCAGAACCGCGTCCTGGCAGAACCCGTGCAACGCGCAGCCAGCCGTGGCGAAGTCTGGCGCACCCGTAACATGGGCATCCGACACATTGTGCACCGCTGTTGATGCAGGCGGGATTGGACGGCCAGGATCGACATAGCTGTCCAGCACCTCGCCTTCGACAATCCGTCCATTCAAAACACGGACCGCCCCCAACTGCACCACGTCGTCCTTTTCAGTAGACAGACCTGTTGTTTCTGAATCGAACGCAACAAAACAAAGCTCCGACAAGGCCGTGTCCTGCATGTCTGCGCCATCACCGGCATTCAGCAGGTCAAAATCATAGACCAATGGGCGCGCCTCGGTGGGCGTCAACGGCACCTCGGGCATGTCGATCAGCAGCATGTACCCTGCCCCATCCAGCGGCTTCAGCTTCGCCTCGAATGTCGTTGTTGCATCCTTGTCCCGCAGATCAAACGCCACCTCGGCACCCGTCTGGTTCAACGTGGACTTCGCCCGTCCCAGATCAGCCGCATAGAAGTAGTCGACCAAAGGCGCCTTAAGCCGCGGCGGCGCAATGCCAGACAAGATGTCTGCCGCCTGCCCGTCGTACAGAACGATCCCCATACGCTCATTCACCATGATCGTAGCAACGGGAATCTCGGTTAGTAGAGCGGTCAGACGTTCGGCCTCTGCCTGCAGTCGCGCAGTCTCGCTGGCCACGGCAGATGCAGTGTCCATGACGCTCGAACTGAGCGTGTGCGACACGGCCTGTGCGGCCGGGGCAAGATCCCCAAGATAGCGGGCCGCATCCAAATCCAACTCTGACTCCACACCGGAATGCGCCCGCAGCCGCAGGTCGGCTGCAAGCGTGTTGATCGGCTTGGCAACATTCTCATCGAACAACAGCCAGACCACGACAGCCAATCCAGTGTTGAGAAATGCAAAGAGGACAAAGGCCGTTACAAATGGCCCGGTTGGCAAAGCGGGCTCTGCCCGTGCCCAACCGAAATATAGCGCCCCTGCTGCGAGCCCGACCCCACCTGCTGCCAAAGCGCAGAAAAACAGGAAAATCCGCAAGCGCAGGGAAAGGCGGGTCAACATGTCAGGTCTCGCACACCATCGTCAGAACTGGATTGTCACCGGGCATCACCTGCCAGTCGGCGTCAGCAACCGATCCGTCCGCGGCAAACTCTGCCCCGTCAATCAGCACCGCAGACCGTGCACCCGCGCAATCCAGCAAAAGCGGCGTCTGGTTAACGGGCGACCAACGGCCAAAGAAGTACAAATCCACCAACCGCTGATCCGGCTGCGCCTCATTCCGGCGCAGGTTCGCCACGTCCACCGCAACAAACCGTTTTGTATAGGGATAGGCTTGCGTCCAAGGTCGCAGCCAGCTCTGTTCATCCACCGTCATGGCAATCTCGACACCCTCAGGCAGCCTCTCTGCCGTACGTCCGAACCATGTGTATTCATTGGAAATGGTCATGCCGATCATCCCTGCACCTGCCGCGACGGGCATCAGCCATTTGGGCAGGCGCCTGCCGAACGCGATGTTCAGCACCATGACGATGCCGGCACAGCCGATCCCGGCGACAATGGTTGCAATCAATTCAACAAACATGGGCTATCCCAGCGCTCCCTTACCCGTGCCAATGGCGGACTGCATGGTTTTGACCACCACAAACGCGTCCCGCAAGTGACTGCGCTCAAAGTCAGACAGAGTGGCCGGCGACAGATAGTTGTCCGGCCCCTGCCCCGCTTTCACCTGCGCGGCCTGATGCTCCAACCGGGTGGTGGCAATCAGATCATAGGCATCCAGCAGATCCGCCCCACCAGTGGCCGACAGACCACCCGCTGCCATCGCCGCTTCTAGCCTCGCCCGGGTGTTCACTGCCGTCAACTGCCCCTGCAACGCATAGACGCGGCCCAGATCGACCACCGGCACCACTCCATTGTGCTTCAGATCCAACCGGTTGCGATGCTCGCCTGAACGTATGGTTGCAAGCCCGCGCAGCATCCCCAAGGGCGGGTGATGTTTCAGCGAATTGGCCACCAGATGGGCCACGAAGATCGAGTTGCGCGAGGCCTTCGCCAATGTCTCGGCCTGCAGATCGGCAAACAGGCTTTCGTCGCCACCAATGGGTCGCAGATCAAACATGACCGAAGCCAGCATCTGCGCCTCCGGGTTGGGCTTGGCAATCCACCCGTTGAAATAGGCACGCCACACCGACAGCGGCTGACACCAGCGCGGGTTGGTCGCCATCATATCACCGGGGCAGTAGACATAACCGCAAGTGTTCAGACCATCGCTGACAAACTGCGCCAGCTTCGCAAAGTAAGGCAGCTCAGCTTCGGTTGCGTCATCAGACAGGATCAAACAGTTGTCCTGATCGGACACGCCAGCCTGCTCTCGCCGCCCTTGTGACCC
>NZ_JBYNDP010000022.1:0-5532 GCF_059783535.1 Tateyamaria sp.
AAATGCGCCGTGGCCTGCATGTTCAGCCAGATGTCGCTGTCGGTCAGGATGCGTTCGTAGTTGCGCAGGCCAATAAACTCGGGCTCGCGGTTCAGGCGGTTGGCCTTGTAGTTGGTAAAGCTCAGCTGAATCGTCCAGATCAGCGGAAAGATGTTGATTGCCAGCAGCAGGAAGATCGTGGGGGCGACGAAAATCCACGCGATGGCGCGGTCGCTCAACCCCTTGATCTTGCGCGCTACCTTTTGCGGTGTCGCCTTGGCGGCGCGATTGGCGATGGTGTCTGTCATCTGGCAAACCTGTTCTGTGGGGTGGGCCCGTGGGCCCACCCGTGGAAGTGTCAAAGACTACGGGAAGAGAATGGGCGGGCGCGGACGCCCACCCGAGCTTGGCTCAGAGTTTGCCTTCGTCCTCGAACACTTCGGTCCAGTCCTCGATCAGCTTGTCGAGCGCTTCCTGCGCAGTGCCCTGGTCGGCGACAACGTAGTCGTGGACGCGCTTCTGCATGGCGAGCAGAAGTTCGGCATAGGCTGGCTCCTGCCAGAAGTCCTGCACCGCGCCCATCGCTTCCAGGAAGTCACCGGCAAAGGGTGCGCTGTCCTCGAAGCCCGGATCGTTCAGGACCGAGTTGTGGGCCGAGTAGCCGCCCAGCTCCCACCACTTGGCCTGCACCTCGGGGTTGGCGAACCACTTGATGTATTCAAGCGCTGCGTCCTGCTTGTCCGAATAGGCAACCACACTGATGCCCTGCCCGCCCAGTGTCGAACCGGCCTGATTTTGAGGTGGGTTCACGAAGAAGTCGATCTTGTCTCCGCCGGTGTTCGGGTCGGCATAGAGGCCCGGGAAGAACGCAAACCAGTTCATCGCCATGGCAACCTGACCGGATTTGAACGCGTCGAGCGATTCACCCATGTAAGAGTTGGTGTAGCCCGGCGGTGTCGCGGTTTCGTAGAACTCCTTGTAGAATTCAAGCGCTTCGACCGCTTCGGCAGAGTTCACCGCCCCTTCCATGTCATAGGAGCCCGGGGTGTTTTCATATTTGAAGCCCCAAGGATACAGCGCCGAGGTCACACCCATGGTGATCCCTTCGGATCCGCGTTCGGTGAAGATGGAGGCACCGTAGACTGTCTTGCCATCGATCTCACGGCCTTGGAAGAACTGAGCGATCTGCAGCATCTCGCGCTGGCTTTGCGGCTCGCGCAGGTCTTCGCCCGTGGCTTCCTTGTAAGCGGCCTGGATGTCGGCGTCAGCAAACCAGTCGGCGCGATAGAACCAGCCGTTGGCATCGCCCATGGCAGGCAGTGCGTAGTAGTTCGGCGTCCCCTTTGGCCATGTGGAATAGGCGTAGACGGTCGCAGGTGCGAAGTCGTCCATGCTAATGCCTTCGGCATCGAAGAAGTCATTCAGCTTAACGTAGTGGCCGTTCTCGGCGCCACCGCCGATCCACTGGCTGTCGCCGATCAGCAGGTCGCAGAGCTTGCCGCCTGAATTCAGCTCGTTCAGCATCCGGTCTGCGAAGTTGGGCCACGGAATGAATTCGAAGTTCATGTTGTGGCCGGACTGGGCCTCGAATTCCTTACTCAATTCAACCAATGCGTTGGCCGGGTCCCAGGCAGCCCAGCACAGTGTCAAATCCTCTGCCATGGCCAGGGTCGGCACGCTGACAGAGGTCATTAGGGCCGCGCCCACGGCGGCTGAAGTCATTTTTTTCATATGATCCTCCCTATGGGCCATCATTGAGCGTTGACCCTGGGGAAACGCTATTTGAGGAACGTACATCATGTCAACGAAATTTTGAGGTGCGTTCATCATTTGAAACTTACCTTGGGATTAAACGACTGATTTTATGGGAAATATACGACCGAAACCCGTCCCAATCCCTCACACTTTCCTAGCTTACTTGGAGAATACGTAGATGGGCGAGTCGCCTTGGCACACAAGGTGCACCCTGCTGCAAACAGGAACGAGGAGATGTTGGACCAACCAGTATTGGGAGATTCTATCCAACTGTGGAGCGCCTAGCTGGTGTTGGCAGAACGAGAAGGCCGGGCGATACTATCAATTGAGCCAATTCGAAAAACGGATGCACGGCTTCAACTAAGCTCGCTCAGGTGAACTTCCGAAACAGCTTGGTCTGATCGAACATGTCTTCCAAGTTTTCGACCCGTTCTTTTGTCGCCTCCCAGTTCAGCGACTGAATGGCAGAGATCATCGTTTCCACCAGCAACATGATTGTCGTGGCCGAATCCCATGCCGACGGGACCACAATCCTGTTGCTGAGACATATGTGCGCCAATTGATGCACGGGCGAGCGCCACTGATCTGTCAGCAGGACAATCTTCGCACCGCGCTTGTCCGCCATTTCAGCCAGCTTGAGCGTGTTGTTTTCGTAGCGCCGCACATCGAAGATGACGAAGACGTCTCCTTCCTGCACGTTGAGCAAGTAGTGCGGCCACGTGTTCGACGTGGTTTGGACATGCGTCAGGTTTGGTCGGATGACCTGCATATGCATGAACAAGTACTCAGCCAGTGTATGCGTGATGCGCCCCCCAACGATGTAGAGGTGCCGGTTTTCGTCGCCGATCAGTCGGCAGGCTTGATCAAACGCATCCGGATCAATCTGGCTGAGGGTCAGGCGGATATTCTCGATCACCGCGTCCGTGAACCGGTTGAGAATATGCTCGGACGGTGCGGCCTCGGCCCATGTCTCGTGTTTGGCAATCGGTGTTTTGACCTGAGCCTTCAGCTCTTCGCGTAGCGCCGCCTGAAACTCGGGATACCCTTTGTATCCAAGCTTTTGCACCATCCGCGCTACGGTTGGAACGGACACCCCGGCATTCTGGGCGAGCGCCGTCAGGGTGCCGAGGCCAGACGCCGGATAATTTTGCAGTACGGACAGCGCCAACTGCCGTTCTGCACGGGTCAGGTCATCAAGCTTGCTCTGGATCAGATCCGAGATTGTTTGGGTCGCCTCACCCATGTGCCCTCCAATTATTCAAAATTTATCAGAACGTATCGCTTTGTGATAAATTTTTCACAACTGTGTTGACAGACGCGCCGTTTGGCAACCAATTTGTTCGCAGGGGACCGAATGGCACACAGCGACCAGACCGAAAATGTGGTTCAGATCACGCGGGGCGATGCAGCCTCACCCGTGGTCTTGGTGTGTGAACATGCCAGTCACTTCATTCCGGCTGAGTTTGATGATCTGGGCCTGTCCGAAGTCGCAAAACGCAGCCACATCGCCTGGGACCCCGGCGCGCACGAGGTTGCGTCGCACATGTCGCAACAACTGCCAGCCGTGCTGGTCGAATCAAAAGTCTCCAGACTTGTCTACGACTGCAACCGCCCACCTGACGCGCCAGATGCCATGCCAGCAAACAGCGAGGCGTTTGCCATACCGGGCAACGAGGGTCTGACCACTCAGGACCGCGCCCAGCGCACACAAGCCTTCTACGATCCATTTCGCCGGTCATTGACTACACAGATCAACGCGCGCAAGCACCCTGTCATTATCACGATCCATAGCTTTACACCGGTCTACAACGGCGCTGTCCGCGACGTTGAAATTGGCATTTTACAAGACGATGACGCCCGACTGGCAGACGCATTCCTGAATTTGGCGCCGCGCCATACCGACTTACGGGTACAGCGTAACGCACCCTATGGGCCGGAACATGGCGTGACCCACACGCTCAAGACACATGCGGTGCCGCATGGGCACCTCAACCTGATGATCGAAATTCGCAATGACCTGATCGCAACCGACACCGCGCAGCTCGAGATGGCAACACTACTCAGCCGCTGGACGGTCGACGCCCTTGCTACGCTTGGTGTCAGTTTGGAGCACACATCATGCAAGGTTTGATGCGTTGCTACATCAAGGGCGTGGATGCTGTGAACTATCGCGTTGGCCGCGTGATGATGTACGGCATCTTTGTCCTTATGGGCATTTTGCTGTGGTCCTCGATCAGCAAAACCTTTTTCCTGCCGTCTCTCTGGACGTTGGAAATGGCCCAGTTCGTCATGGTGGGCTACTACATTCTCGGCGGCCCATACTCCCTGCAACTGGGGTCGAACGTCCGGATGGATCTGCTCTACGGCAGCTGGTCAGTCCGACGCAAAGCATGGTTTGACGCGATCACCGTCCTGTTGTTGATCTTCTATCTTTGCGTTCTGCTCTATGGCGCGGTCAGTTCAACGGCCTACTCTCTGGGCTACTGGAAAGATGCGCCGTTTTCCTACCTGTTTGGCGTCGTCATCGGCACAGAAGAGGTGGGGCGGCTTGAACAATCCTCATCCGCCTGGCGCCCCTACATGTGGCCCATCAAGGCCGTGATGATTGTCGGCTTCCTGCTGATGATCCTGCAGTGCCTTTCCGAGTTCTTCAAAGACATCCTGCGTCTTAAAGGGGCCGAAATCTGATGCCCTACGAGATGATCGCCACGCTCATGTTCTCGTCCATGATGCTCATGCTGCTGACGGGGCAGCGCGTCTTTGGCGCCATCGGGTTCATCGCGGTTGTGGCAGCTCTGCTGCTGTGGGGCGACCGCGGGGGATATGACATCGGCTTTGCTGCGGCCATGAAATTGATGAAGTGGTACCCGCTGCTCACTCTGCCGATGTTCATTTTCATGGGGTATGTGCTGAGCGAATCCAAAATCGCCGATGACCTTTATCGCATGTTCCATGTCTGGATGGGTGGTTTACGGGGCGGGCTGGCCATTGGCACCATCGGGTTGATGGTCCTGATCTCGGCTATGAACGGGTTGAGCGTGGCGGGCATGGCCATCGGTGCAACCATCGCCCTGCCCGAGCTTCTGAAACGCGGGTACGACAAGCGGATGGTCACGGGCGTCATCCAGGCTGGGTCATCCCTTGGCATTCTTGTGCCGCCTTCGGTGGTGCTGGTTCTATACGCGATGATTGCGCGGCAACCGGTCGGGCAACTCTGGCTAGCGGGCATCGTGCCCGGGCTAATGATGGCCGCGATGTTCATCGCATACATTGCGATCCGGTGCCGTTTGAACCCTGCACTTGGTCCGGTTCTGAGTGACGCGGATCGTGACATGCCGCGCGCCGAAAAGCTGAAGCTGCTGCGCGCCGGGCTGCTGCCGCTGATCATCTTTGCCGTGATGATGGTGCCCTTTGTCAACGGATGGACATCGCTGGTCGAAAGTTCGGCCATTGGCGCACTGGCCGCGTTTGCCGCAGCGGTTCTGAAGGGTCGCATGACCCGACAGGTCTTTGAGAACTCAATGCGCAACACGCTGGGCATCACCTGCATGTTCATGTGGATCATCCTTGCCGCCCTTGCATTCGGCGCGGTGTTCGACGGTCTGGGTGCGGTAAAGGCGATCGAAAGCCTGTTCACCGAACGTCTGAACCTGAACCCCTGGATGATCCTGATCCTGATGCAGCTCAGCTTTATCCTGATGGGCACATTCCTGGATGATACGGCGATGCTTGTGATTGTTGCGCCGCTCTATGTCCCTCTGGTCGGTGCGCTTGGGTTCGACCTGATCTGGTACGGCA
>NZ_JBYNDP010000022.1:5632-6892 GCF_059783535.1 Tateyamaria sp.
CCGCTCTATGTCCCTCTGGTCGGTGCGCTTGGGTTCGACCTGATCTGGTACGGCATCCTCTACACAATCACGACCCAGATCGCATACATGACACCGCCATTTGGCTATAACCTTTTCCTGATGCGCGCGATGGCCCCACCCGAGATTGCCCTGCGCGACATCTACTCCTCGATTACCCCATTTGTGCTTGTGATGGCCCTCGCGCTTGCGCTGGTCATGAGCTTCCCGGAGCTCGCCACATGGCTTCCAAATTACGTTTACGGGAAATGAATTCATAAGCCGGGCCAACCGGCACCAACCAACTAGGAGTAAAACTATGACAACAAGACGTAAGTTTATCCAAGGTGCCGCCATCGCTGCACCGGCGGCGACACTGGCGGCCCCGGCGCTGGCGCAAAGCACGATCAAGTGGCGGATGCAGACCTATGCCGGCGCGGCACTGGCGGCCGAGGTGATCGACCCGGCGATCAAGATGTTCAACGACATCGCGGGCGACCGCATGCAGATCGAGCTGTTCTATGCCGATCAGCTCGTGCCCACGGGCGAGCTGTTCCAAGCCATGCAACGCGGCACGATCGACGCCGTGCAATCGGATGATGACTCGATGGCTTCGCCCACCGAAGTCACCGTGTTTGGCGGCTACTTCCCCTTTGGGTCGCGCTATTCGCTCGACGTCCCGGTCCTCTTCAACCGCTACGGTCTGAATGAAATCTGGGCCGAGGAATACGCGGCTGTTGGCGTGAAACACGTCAGCGCCGGTGCTTGGGACCCCTGCCACTTTGCCACAAAGGACCCGATCCGCAGCCTGGAAGACCTGAAAGGCAAGCGGATCTTCACCTTCCCCACCGCCGGGCGCTTCCTGAGCCAGTTCGGCGTCGTGCCCGTGAACCTGCCATGGGAAGATATCGAGGTCGCTGTGCAGACGGGCGAGCTGGACGGCATCGCATGGTCGGGCATCACCGAAGATTACACTGTGGGCTGGGCAGACGTGACCAACTACTTCCTGACCAACAACATCTCGGGCGCGTGGATCGGCCACTTCTTTGCCAACATGGATCGCTGGAACGAACTGCCAGAAGACCTGCAGAAGCTGTTCCAAGTGTGCTGTGAACAGTCCCACTACTACCGCCAGCACTGGTACTGGGGGGGCGAAGCCGATCTGCGTGTGAACGGCACCAAGCTGGAGCTGACCACGATCCCGGACGAAGAATGGGCGCAGGTCGAGAATGCCGCACAGGACTTCTGGGAAGAGATCGCCGC
>NZ_JBYNDP010000022.1:6992-40062 GCF_059783535.1 Tateyamaria sp.
AAGAATGGGCGCAGGTCGAGAATGCCGCACAGGACTTCTGGGAAGAGATCGCCGCCGAAAGCGAGACAAAGCGCAAAGTGGTCGACATCTTCAAAAAGTACAACGCCGACATGGTCAAAGCCGGTCGTCCTTACCGCTACGGTTAAGCAAACTGCATGGGGGCGGGTCGAACCGCCCCCTTCACCAAGATGAAAGAGACGCACATGCCGGGATTGTTGAGCTTTGATGACCTCAAGTCGAAGGTCGAAGACGGATCCATCGACACCGTTCTGCCCTGTTTTCCGGACATGCAGGGCCGCCTGATGGGCAAGCGGTTCCACGCGGTGAACTTCGTGGAAACGTCGTTCAAGGAAACCCATTGCTGCAACTACCTGCTGGCCACGGACCTCGAAATGGCCACCCCAGACGGCTACGCTGCATCAAGCTGGGAAGGTGGCTACGGCGATTACATCATGGCGCCTGATCTTGGCACCATCCGTCTGGTCCCGTGGTTGGACGGCACCGCCATGGTCCTGTGCGACATCCTGGATCACCATACCCACGCGCCGGTGCCGCACGCCCCGCGTCAGGTTTTGAAACGTCAGATCGAGCGGCTGAAAGCCCTTGGCTACGACGCGATGATGGCGACCGAACTGGAGTTTTTCCTGTTCGAACAGAGTTTCGATGACATCCGCAAGGGCGGCTTCCGCGATCTGGCCCCGATCAGCGGCTACAACGAAGATTACCATATCCTCCAAACCACCAAGGAAGAGGGCGTGATGCGCCCCATCCGCAACCATCTTTTTGCCGCCGGACTGCCCGTTGAGAATTCCAAGGGTGAGGCCGAGGCCGGTCAGGAAGAGCTGAACATCCGCTATGCAGAGGCGCTGGACTGCGCCGACCATCACACGATTGCCAAAAACGCGATCAAGGAAATCGCGTGGCAACAGGGACATGCCGCGACCTTCCTGCCCAAATGGGACCACACCAAGGTGGGCAGCTCGTCCCACGTTCACCAGTCACTCTGGAAGGATGGCACCCCGGCATTCTATGACCCGGAAGCCGCCTTGGGAAAATCCAAGCTGATGGACCACTACGTGGCGGGCCTGATCGCCTATGCGCCCGACTACACATTCTTTCTGGCCCCCTACATCAACAGCTACAAACGCTTTGCCAAAGGCACGTTCGCTCCGACCAAGACTGTCTGGTCCGTAGACAACCGCACCGCTGGGTTCCGCCTATGTGGGGACGGCACCAAGGGTGTCCGCGTGGAATGCCGCATCGGCGGCAGCGATCTGAACCCGTATCTGGCCCAGGCCGCCATGCTGGCAGCGGGCATCAAGGGCATCGAAGATCAGATGACGCTCGCACCGCCAACCACCGGCGACGTGTACGACGCGGCTGACGCACAGGACATTCCGCAGACATTGCGCGCTGCGACCGAAACGCTACGCAACTCGGCCTTTCTAAAGGAAGCGTTTGGCGAGGACGTTGTTGCCCACTACACGCGCTGCGCCGAGTGGGAACAGGAAGAGTACGACCGCGTGGTGACCGATTGGGAAATCGCCCGTGGCTTTGAAAGGGCCTGACGCATGATCCGTTGCATTTCTCCCATTGATGGTTCGGTCTATGCCGAGCGCCCCACACTTTCTGCTGACGCAGCACGCGTCGCCGTCGCCCGTGCCAAGGCGGCACAGGCCGAATGGGCAGCGCGCCCGTTGGAAGACCGTATTGCCCTTGTGCAAGCCGGGGTCACGAATGTGGGCAAAATGAACGACCAGATCGTGCCCGAGCTGGCCCACCAGATGGGCCGCCCAATCCGCTACGGCGGCGAGTTTGGCGGCTTTGACGAACGCGCCAGCTACATGGCCAAAATCGCACAGGACTCGCTCGCAGATATCGAAGTCGAAAACAGCGACAGCTTCCGCCGTGTCATCAAGCGGGTGCCGCATGGCGTGGTTCTGGTCGTGGCACCTTGGAACTACCCGTACATGACGGCCATCAACACCGTGGCCCCTGCACTGATCGCGGGCAACACGGTCATGCTGAAACATGCCAGCCAGACACCCCTTGTTGGGGAACGCATGGCACAGGCCTTCCATGATGCAGGCATTCCAGAGGACGTGTTCCAAAATGTCTTTCTCGACCACCAGACAACATCCGACCTGATCGCCGCACGATCCTTCGGCTTCGTGAACTTCACCGGCTCGGTCAGCGGCGGGCAAGCGATTGAACGGGCGGCAGCCGGCACCTTCACTGGCATCGGCCTGGAATTGGGCGGCAAAGACCCCGGCTATGTCTGTGACGATGCAGATCTGGATGCCGCCGCAGATACGCTCATTGACGGCGCCATGTTCAACTCGGGCCAATGCTGTTGCGGGATTGAACGTATCTATGTTGCTGAACAGCACTTTGACACCTTTGTCGAAAAGGCCGTTGCGATTTTGCGTGGATACAAGCTGGGCAACCCGCTTGATCCCGACACCACACTGGGCCCCATGGCGCACAAACGCTTTGCCGATGAAGTGCGCGCCCAGACGGCCGAAGCGATTGCGGATGGCGCAACGGCCCATATCCACCTCTTTGTCGAGGATGACGGGGGCGCCTACCTGACCCCGCAGATTCTCACCAATGTGACCCATGACATGCGGGTCATGCGCGACGAAAGCTTTGGCCCCGTGGTCGGCATCATGCCGGTTAAGAACGATGCCGAGGCGATCAAACTGATGAATGACAGCAATTTCGGTCTGACCGCATCCATCTGGACCCGCGACACCGCGCGCGCCGAAGCCATCGCAGACCAGATCGAAACTGGAACCGTTTTCATGAACCGCGCGGACTACCTTGACCCCGGGCTGTGCTGGACCGGCTGCAAAGACACCGGACGCGGAGGGGGTTTGTCGGTCATCGGCTATCACAACCTCACCCGTCCCAAATCCTTCCACCTGAAAAAGGCCTGACGCCATGTCCCTGACTGCAAACTGGTCATACCCCACCGCAATTCGTTTCGGCGCAGGGCGCATTGCCGAGATTGCCGACGCCTGTTCCGCTGCGAATATCAAGAAACCGCTGCTCATTACGGATCGCGGCCTGGCGGATATGGAGATCACGACCAGAACGCTTGATTTGCTTGAGGCTGCGGGCCTTGGGCGCGCCCTCTTTGCAGATGTCGATCCGAACCCGAACGAAAAGAATGCCGCCGCAGGCGTTCAGGCTTTCAAGGATGGTGGGCATGATGGCGTGGTCGCCTTTGGCGGTGGCTCCGGCCTCGATCTGGGCAAGCTCGTTGCCTTTCTCGCGGGACAGACGCGGCCCCTTTGGGACTTTGAAGATATCGATGACTGGTGGACCCGCGCTGACGCAGATGCAATCGCCCCGATCGTGGCGGTGCCCACGACGGCAGGTACCGGATCAGAGGTTGGTCGCGCCTCAGTCATCACCAATTCCGAGACCGAAGAGAAGAAGATCATCTTCCACCCGAAATTCCTTCCGACCGAGGTGATCTGCGACCCGGAGCTGACGGTTGGAATGCCCAAGTTCATCACCGCTGGCACCGGCCTTGATGCCTTTGCGCATTGTGTCGAGGCGTTCTGTTCACCCCACTACCATCCCATGTCACAAGGCATGGCGCTTGAGGGTATGCGCCTGGTGAAAGATTACCTTCCACGCGCCTATGCCGACGGCAGCGACCTCGAAGCGCGTGCCCACATGATGTCCGCCGCTGCAATGGGTGCGACGGCATTCCAGAAGGGGTTGGGGGCCATTCACGCCCTATCTCATCCCATCGGCGCCATGTATCACACGCACCACGGCACCACGAATGCGGTCTGCATGCCCGCAGTCTTACAATTCAACAAGCCCGCGATCTCCGGTGTCATCGGACAGGCTGCGAACTACCTGGACATTGCGGGCGGCTTTGACGGCTTCTGCGCTTTTGTCGATGAATTCAACACATCGCTTGGAATTCCCAAAACCTTCACCGAAATGGGGATCACCGGCATTGATGTTGACCGAGTCGTCGCCGGTGCGCTGAGCGACCCCAGTACCGGTGGAAATCCAGTCGAGATGACCGCTGACAACACACGGCAGCTTTTGTTGGCTTGTATATAGGCAATACAAAAAGCGTTGTTGGAATCCCCGCAAATAGGCGAACGCGAAGCTCAGGGCTTGTAGCTAAAAGGTGACGAATGCAGATCGGATGCATGAGACCAAAACGATCACACCCATTTCAAATGGCAATTCTTCTTCCAACTCGCAGCATCGTACAATGTGCGCTCTCCTTCCTCTTTTGTCACATTAAGCAACCGTCTGAGGCATGTTCCTGACAGGTCTTGATGTGATGCGAGGATAGGCTCTGACCGAAACCTAGGCATGAGGTCAATATGCACATCATTCTCGGTGGAACCGGACGGGTCAGTTCGGCAACGGCACGTGCCTTGTTGGGCGCAGGTCAGAAAGTCACGATTGTCTCGCTCGATAAGGATCATGGCGCCGCATTGAAACAGGACGGCGCGCAGATCGCCGAGGTAAATATTCGCAATGTCGATGCGCTGCGAGACTTTTTCCGAACCGGCCGACGAGCGTTTCTGCTCAACCCACCAGCTAACCCTTCGGGCGATACGGATGAGGAAGAACGCGAAAACGTGGCCGCCGTCAATTCGGCACTCGAGGATTCAGGGCTTGAAAAGCCGTAGCGCAATCAACTCACGGGGCTTTTGACGGCGAGTGCTGCGGCGATCTCACCATCCTGCAAGCGTTTGAGCAAGCGCTGCAGAAGCAGCCAATCCCAGCCGCAATCAACAGGGGCGGACACTACATGAGCAACCGGGCGGGGATGGTTGAGCCAGTGAAAGTTTCCGGAATGCTGCCCAGTTTTTTGCCAGCCGACATGTCCATCACCATGGTGGCGCCTGACGATTTAGGAGAGACCGCCGCGCGGCGTCACTTGTCTGGACCTGAAGACGTGGGCCTCAAGCATATCGAGGGGACGGAGCGATACACGGCGAACAATGCCGCCTCCGCGTTTGCAACAGCAATTGGTCGCAACGTTCAGGTTCAAGAGATTCCGCGCGAGGCTCTGGAAGAGACGTTCCGTAGCTTCGGATTTTCGGATGAGGCGGCAGCTTCGTATGCTTGCATGACCCGCCGGATGATCGACGGCAAGACGGATACGGCACATGAGCCGGTTCGCGGTAAGATCACGCTGCAGAGCTACATAACTTCGACCCTAGATTGAAGACCCCCACACACTGTGATCTGGCAAGTGGCCGGAATGGCGCCCTTGGTGGCCACCGGGCGTGCTGCAGCATTGGACCACGTATTGTTTGGCGCGTTTTCTGAAGGGAGCACGTCAATTTTCAGATCGAAGCAGCGCTTGCCACCCATCGAATTGAGACAAGAACACATGACCATTGAGTGAACTGAGCAGGTGAGATTGCTTTGACCGGCCCAACACCGGTCCTTTGACCTCGGACAAGTGCAGGCCGACGTCCCTACTACGGACCTGAGCATTGATTGCCATCAGAGTTTCGAGGGCGGAGAAATCAACCTCGTTCACCGCGGAAGACATCAAAATCACATGCCGAATTTCCGTATCATCTTTCAATGCGCTTCGATAATGTCTTGAAGAAAGCGGGCGTTGATGAAGTAGAGGCTTTCATCGACCCTCAACGTTACGACCTTTGAGTTGGTTTCGACCTTGTGCCGGTGAATATTCCGAAAATGCTGGGTGCCAGGGACAAGCCCGACTTCTGCCACTTGGGGGCGCGCTGTTTTGAAGAGGTGCAGCAAGACCGACACGACGACACCCGTCGCCACGCCAACCTCAACCCCAGCCCGAGCGTCAGCAGGATCGTGGCCGCAACGGCCATAAAGTCGGATCTGGAATAGTTCCACGTCGTACGCAGAACCGACAAGTCCACGAGGCTGAGCACCGCGACGATTATGGTCGCTGCAAGTGTCGCAGTTGGCAGGTAGTGTATCAGCGGGGTCAGCGCCAAAGCGGCAATCGCCAATCCGATGGCGGTGTAGGCGCCCGTCACAGGTGTTTCCGCACCCGCATCATGGTTCACGATCGACCGGGCGAATCCACCTGTGACCGGACAGCCTCCTGTAAAGGAGGAACCAATGTTGGCGGCCCCAAGCCCGATCAACTCCTGATCAGGATCAATGCGCTGACCTTTCTTGGCCGCAAGGGTTTGCGCAACAGAGACCGATTCAACAAATCCGAGAACGGAGATCAAAAGTGCTGGGACCAACAGGGCCCTTATGAGATCGGGCGACAGTCCGGGGAGTGTGAAGGGTGGCAAGCCTTGCGGAACGTCACCGAAGATCTGCTCCCCTGCAGCCTGCAGGCCAAACACCCAGACAGTGAGCATTGTGACAACGAAGACAACGAGTACGGGACCGGCCTTGGTCACAGTATCTGCGAGCCTGACCAATGCGCCAAGCGACTGCGCAAGGGGTTTCAGCCCGATGCGGACCCAAAACAGGGACGCCGCTCCTGACAGGCCAATGATCGCTGCTATCACATTGGCCTCGTGCAGATAGGCATAGAGCGACCAGCGCATTTCGAGCAGCGTGTGGCCGTGTGCGTTGATGCCAAGGATGTGCTTGAGCTGGCTCGTGACGATGAGGATACTAGAGGCTGTAATGAAGCCGGAGATGGCCGGGTGGTTGATGAAGTTTGCAAGAAAACCGAGCCTGAGCAGGCCCAGAAGCATCAGGATCCCGCCAGAACGAAGCGCGAGCGTAAGAGCTGCGGTAGCGTAGCCGGCTGTGCCTTGTTCGGCAACCCGCCCGGTGGCCGACGCTGTCAGCAACGACACCACGGCCACCGGCCCGACAGCCAACGCGCGACTGGTGCCAAGGACAGCGTAGAGCAGGATCGGCACGATAGAGGCATCAATACCAGCCTCGGGCAGCAACCTAGCCAGCAACGCGTAAGCCAGCGACTGCGGGATCAGCATGATGGTCACGATCAACGCGGCTACCAGGCCGTTCGACAGCGCCTCCCGGGTATAGGTACGACCCCAGTCAAGGATGGGGAAATAGTGTTTCAGGCGCATGAGCCTCGCTCTTTCGCAAGCATATGCAGGTGGGCCAGTTTCAATCTGGCCGCGATATGCCGCACACGCAGGTCGCACTCTGACTTGAACACATCCCGCTTCGGGACATCAGCCTGTTGCAGGGACTATGCCACCGTTTGCGATGCGGTCCGCTACTGCACCAACGTCGTAGCCTGCCGCTGCCGTGGCGGCGAGAATGTCGGACGGAGCGGAGACACCCGCCGCCTGGAATGCCCATAGCACCGCCGAGCGCGTACCGGTGCGACAGTAGGCCAGCGCCGGGTTCGATCCCTCCTTAAGCGCTGCCGCAAAGGCGGTCACGTCGTCATCATTGATCTGTCCAGGTGTCACTGGAATGGCAAGCAATTCGAGCCCAGCCGCTTTCGCAGCGGCTGCAACGTCAGCAAAGCGGGGCTGGCCTGTCTCTTCCCCGTCGGGGCGGTTGCAGATGATTGCCTTGAAGCCTGCTGCCTTGATCGCTGCCATATCCACGGGATGGATCTGGGATCTGACCGTCAGCGCGTCGGTGATCCTTTTCATATCCATCTGAGGCGTCCTCCTTTCGGCGCTACAACGCGTTGACCGGTACCTTGAGCACCGGATTACCATCCGCATCGGTCGGCACCTCGCCCGCGCGCATATTCACTTGCAGCGACGGAATGATAAGTTTGGGCATATCCAGTTGCGCATCGCGTTCGGTACGGAACTTGATGAATTCGCTCTTCGTCTTGCCGCCGCCAACGTGGATGTTGTGAGCCTTCTCTTCGCCCACTGTCGTTTCCCATGCGATATCTCGGCCACCCGGTCCGTAATCGTGGCACATGAACAAACGCATGTCGTCCGGCAACGCCAACACCTTCTGGATGCTATCAAAAAGCTCGCCCGCGTCCCCACCGGGAAAGTCCGCTCGTGCCGATCCGCCGTCTGGCATAAACAGAGTATCACCGACGAATGCTGCGTTGCCTATGACATGCACCATGCATGCCGGGGTATGGCCGGGCGTCGCCATTGCAAAGCCCTGCATGTTGCCAACTTGATAGGTATCACCGTCCTCGAACAGCGCATCGAACTGGCTGCCATCGCGCTGGAACTCGGTGCCCTCGTTAAACACCTTCCCGAACGTGTCCTGCACAACCATGATTTTTGACCCGACGCCGATCTTGCCGCCCAGCCTGTCCTGGATGTAGGGCGCTGCACTCAGGTGATCGGCGTGGACGTGGGTTTCGATGATCCACTCCAACTTACCACCCATCTCGGTGACACGCGCGATCATTGTGTCTGCATGCTCGGAGGTGATCCGCCCGGCGGCGTAGTCGATATCCATAACGCTGTCGATGATGGCGCAAGCACTCGAGGTCGGATCCTTGACGATGTAGCTGATCGTGTTGGTGGCTTCGTCGAAAAACGCCTCGACCAGCGGTGTAGTATCCATGTCCACGGGATAGGATGTCATGCGATGTCCTCCGATGTGCATGTGTTGGTGGTGTCAGGGCGCGACCTTGTTTGGTGTGATTAGTGCGAGCAGTCGGCGCAGGCCGAACCCGGCAACCACGGCCACCAGGAACAACGCAACCTCCCACCGCCCGGTGCCAAGGGCCGGGATGGCAGCGCCAGGACAGAAGCCCGCGATCCCCCATCCGATGCCGAACAACGCCGACCCGCCGACAAGTTTCACGTCAATCTCGCTGCTTGTGGGCACTTGAAACCGCCCGCCGAACAGTGGCGCGTCACGCCGCCACACCAGCCGGTAGCCCACGAATGTCACGAGCAAAGCTCCGCCCATCACAAAGGCAAGGCTAGGATCCCACGTGCCGGCGAAGTCGAAAAAATTAAGCACCTTGGCCGGGTTCATCATTCCGGACAGCGCGATGCCGATGCCAAAGACAATCCCAGTGGTCAGCGCAAGAAAGAGTTTCATGGCTTACCCTCCCAACACGTGGCGGATGACAAAAACGGTGACTGCAGCCGTCGCCATGAACGTCGGCACAGCCACCAGAGACCGGATCGACAGGCGCGAAAGACCACAGACCCCGTGTCCAGAAGTACAGCCGGACCCGAGGCTTGCGCCAAGCCCAACAATCACCCCGCCCACAACGATCATCGTTGGACTGATCGGTACGTTAAGCTCGGGCATTTCGCCCGTGGTGGCCCAGATCAATCCGGGCGCGAGGACCATCCCCACAATCAACGCGAGGCGCCACGACAGCTCCTGCCGGTCCTCGAAGAACACGGCGCCCGACAGGATGCCCGTTGCGCCAAAAACACGACCGAGCCCCAGCATCAATAGGACAGCGGCAAGCCCGATGACCAGTCCGCCGCCAAATGACGCGATTGGCGTGAATGCTGTTTCCATATCAGCAGCCCCGGCAGGTCCTGAGCCCAAAGATCGAATAGATCGGGCACATCTTCAGCGTCGATGTGGCCAGCATGACAATGCCGATCGCCGCAGCACCAAATTTGAACAGAGGCGCTGCAAAGAGCGGCAGGCCACTCAGAAATGCGAGGTACAAAAGACCAACGCCCAAGCAAGCGCGAACAATGCGGTCAGCAGTTCCAACATTCACAGTCATGACAAGTCCTCCGGTACGTTCATTCTACTCCCAGAATACCGGCTCAGTTCCCACACTTCAGTGATATTGTCACCAAACTGGAAAGGATTTCCCGGGTTCAGGTGCTGTCTGCAATCGCGCGTAGACCATCACGCTCTTTTAATGTGATGTGCCCACGCGTCTGCTGGATCAGCCCGCGTTTGGAAAAGTCCTGCAACACGCGCGAGATGACCTCGCGTGCCGTACCAAGTTCACTAGCAAGCTGTTGGTGTGTCGCGGAAATCTGGGCGTTGGTCCCAGCCAGTGCGATCAGTCGTTCCGCCAGTCGCACGTCGATGCGGCCAAAGGCGACATCATCAACCACACGCAACAGATCAATCAACCGGCGCGAATAGGCCGCAAATACAAAGCTGCGAAATGCGGGTTCTTCGGCGACCAACCGATCAAAGGCGAGGCGCGGCAGGACCACAGCCACAACATCTGTCTCCGCCGTGCCTTCGGCGTTGTACGCCTCCTCGGCTAACATGCAGGCGGTCGTCAGAACGCAGCTTTCCCCGGCCTCAACGCGGTAGAGCACGATGTCCCGGCCACCCTCGGATGATTGCGACACACGGATGGTGCCATCAACCAAGAACATGAGGCTGTCTGGAATATTATCAGGGCTGAAAACCGTCTTGCCTGCTTGCAGGCGCACAGTGCGCGCGCTGTCCAAGAGCCGGTCGCGCACCGTACGCGGCAAGGCCGCCGTACCCTGAAAGCGTTCTGTCCAATCGCCGATGCCCATCGTTTCATGATCCCCGTGTTCGGTGTTTGCACATACTTATGCACGTCCCCGCTTGCGATATGGCCCATGCCACAGCGTCTTGCCATAGAAGATAAATACATTAATATTCGAATATAAGAATTAAAGGGAGGATTCTATGCACCAGACGCGTCGCTCGTTTCTGCAAAGTGCGGCTGCAGTTCCGCTTGCATGGGTCTCGCCTCGCATTGCCTGCGCCGACGTATCCCTTGGCTCCGCGACCCTCACCACCGTCAGTGACGGCAGCTTGACGCTGCCTGGCAGTTTCATCTTTGAACCAATGCCCAAGGACGAACTGGCACCGATACTGGCGGATTACAGTATCTCGGACGACCAGTTGACACCGGAATGCAACCTCGCGCTTTACCGCGATGGAACAAATACCGTCCTCTTCGATGTGGGCTCCGGCCCGGACTTCATGCCAACTGCGGGCGCTGTACTCGATAGCCTAGCTGCAGCCGGGCTCACGCCCGAGGACATCACCCACGTCGTGTTCACGCATGCGCATCCAGATCACATCTGGGGTTTGCTCGACGAATTTGACGAACCGCTGTTCTACGACGCCACCTATATGATGGGCCGGGCCGAGTGGGACTATTGGTGGGACCCTGAAACTGTGAACGCAATCGGCGACGCGCGCGCCGCGTTTGCCGTTGGAGCCAAGCGCCGGATGGAGGCGATCGAGGACAGCGTGCAGCTTTTCGACGACGGGCAGGAAATCCTGCCCGGCATCGCCGCTGTTTCGACACCCGGTCATACCCCCGGTCACATGAGTTTCGAGCTGCACAATGGATCAGACAGCGCGCTGGTCATCGGTGACGCCATCGGCAATCACCACGTGGCCTTTCGCAAGCCGGAATGGATCAGTGGTTCGGATCAGGACGGCGCCATGGCCGCAGCCACGCGCAAGGTACTGTTCGACCGGATCACGGCCGAGCAGATGCGGATTGTCGGCTTCCACCTGCCGCAAGGCGGCATGGGCCGCGTGGACACGGATGCAGAGAGGTACGTGTTCGTGCCGGGTGACGCATGATGCGCTGGCTGTTTCTTTTTGTGGCACTCATCCCCCTGCCCGCCCGCGCCAGTGAGGATATCGCGGACCAGTACCCCGGCTCGATGCTCTATTCCAAACCGGTGGAGGTCATCCCGCATGTCTGGTCCGCCATCGGGGCCACTGCCCCACCGACTTTCGAGAACAGTGGCCATAACAACAACCTCAGCTTCATCGTGACCGGCGACGGCGTTGTCGTGATCAATGGCGGGGCGGCTTACCTTTTGGCCAAGACACTGCATGACGAGATCAAGCTGATCACCGATCAGCCTGTGAAACTCGTCATCGATGAGAACGGCCAGGGCCACGCGATGCTCGGCAATTCCTACTGGGCCGAACAGGGCGTGCCGATCCTCGCGCATGTCGATGCCGCGCACGAGATCGAGGAAAACGGGCACCGTGTCCTTGAAGGCATGAAACGCTACAACCGCGACAAGGCCGAGGGCACCTATGTCGCACCGCCCACACAGACGTTCGAAGATCGGGAGATCATCGAGATGGGCGATTTCACAATAGAGGTGCTGCACCTTGGTCCGGCGCACGGCCCCGGCGACACGCAGGTCTGGCTGCCTGAGCAAAGCCTTGTGATCGCGGGCGACATGGCCTTTCACGAACGGATGCTGCCGATCTTTGCCGACACGATGACGGCTGACTGGATCGACACATGGGAGTGCTGTTTCGAGGCACTGAACGCCACCTACGTGATCCCGGGCCACGGCCACCCCACCAACATGGATCAGGTGCGTCGCTACACGCGTGACTACCTTGTCTACCTGAGGCAACAGATCGGCACGCACTTGGATGCGGGAGGTGACTTGGCTGACGCCTACTATGTCGACCAGTCGCCCTACGCCCATCTTGACACCTTCGAGGAGTTGGCCACCAAGAACGCGGGCCGCGTCTATGAACAGATGGAGTTCGAATAAGGCCTTCGCATTTGCGATGGGTCAAGGCGGGCACGCGGCAACGCTGGCACACCACACCAAAGACAACGGAAACAGGAGCGGATGGTGCTGGAATCCCTGATCGACCGGTTCGGTGATCCGGCATTGATGTGCGGGGCTGGCCTTTTCGTCGGGCTGCTGTTCGGGGCTGCGGCCCTGCATTCCAGGTTTTGCTTGCGCGCGGCTGCTGTCGAGGTGTCAGAGGGTGCGCCCGGCCCCCGCCTCGCCGTCTGGTTGGTGGCGTTCTTTGCCGCATTGGTCACTGTACAGGCCACGATCCTCACCGGCGCACTTGATATCAGCGACGCCCGCCAACTGGCGACAACGGGCAGCCTGTCGGGCGCAATCATTGGTGGGCTGATGTTCGGTTCAGGCATGATCCTTGCCCGCGGGTGCGTCAGCCGACTTCTGGTTTTATCCGCCACGGGGAACTTGCGGGCCATCATGACGGGGCTTGTCGTGACAATCGTGGCGCAAGCCGCGCTCAGCGGCGCGCTGTCTCCGGTGCGGGAAGCGCTCGCTCTGGTGTGGACCGTTCCCGGCGGGTCTGCCCGCAGTATCGCGGCCATGATGGGAATGGGATTGTCCGGACTGACCGCCGTTGCCGCGGTGGCCCTTGTGGCATCCGTTGTCTTTGGCCGCCTGCACCGCGTGCGCTTTTCAGAACTTGCTGCTGCTGCCCTTGTCGGCGTCGCCGTCTGTATCGGGTGGGCGGCTACATATGCCGTCTCTCAGGTGTCGTTCGAGGTGATCGCGGTACAGTCTGTCACCTTTACCGGCCCTTCCACCGACACGCTCATGGCGCTGGTGGCTGCCCCTGACGTGATCCCCAGCTTCGGCCTGGGCCTTGTCCCGGGTGTGTTCGTTGGCGCCCTTCTTGCAGCACTCATCAAGGGTGAGGCGCGCGTTCAACGCTTTGACGCAGATACCCCGATGGAGCGCTATCTGGTCGGCGGTGTCCTCATGGGCTTTGGCAGCATGCTAGCGGGCGGCTGCGCGGTCGGCGCGGGTATGGCGGGCGGGTCCATCATGGCGCTGACGGCGTGGGTCGCGGTCTTCTGCATGTGGCTGGGCGCAATGATCACGCATCGTTGGATGACGTCACGCGCCCAACGGGTTCAATCAGCCTAAGCGGCTCTACTGCGCGGCTATAGGTCGCCGCGCGAGCTGACACTGGGTCCACAAATCTTCGAGGGCTGCCACCAACCGGTCTACATCCTCTTCGCTATGCACAGGCGACGGCGTGATGCGCAACCGTTCTGTCCCCGCGGGGACAGTTGGATAGTTGATGGGTTGGATGTAGATCCCGTGGTCTCTGAGTAATGTATCCGAGATGAATTTGCACTTCACCGGATCGCCCACCATCACCGGGATGATATGGCTTGGATTATCGATATGCGGCACGCCAATCGTATCCAGTCGTTCGCGCACTTGGGCAACACGCGCCTGCTGGGCCTCACGCTCGGCGGCACTTTGTTTCAGATGCCGGATGGATGCGGCGGCGCCGGCTGCCACAGCAGGCGGCAAGGCTGTTGTAAAGATGAACCCGCTGGCAAAAGAGCGCACGAAGTCGCAGAGCTCGGTCGACGCGGCGATGTATCCACCCATGACACCAAATGCTTTACCCAACGTCCCTTCGATTACTGTCAGACGATCCATCAGCCCCTCACGCTCGGCCACACCACCACCGCGCGGACCATAAAGGCCCACAGCATGAACCTCGTCCAGATACGTCATGGCGTTGTATCGGTCGGCCAGGTCACAGATCTCGGCAATAGGTGCGATGTCACCGTCCATGGAATAGACGCTTTCAAACGCGATCAATTTGGGGGCATTGGCGGGCAACGCCGCCAGTTTCGCTTCCAGATCGGCCAGGTCATTGTGCTTCCAAATCACCCGCGCGGCTTTTGAGTGCCGGATACCCTCAATCATTGACGCATGATTGAGGGCGTCAGACAGGATTGTCAGCCCGGGGATACGAGCGCCCAACGTGCCAAGCGTCGCCCAGTTTGACACGTAGCCAGAGGTGAAGAGCAGCGCCGCCTCTTTCCCATGCAGATCTGCCAGTTCTGCCTCAAGCATTACGTGGTCGTGCGTTGTGCCCGAGATATTGCGCGTACCACCGGCCCCAGCGCCGGTACGGTCAAGCGCTTCGTGCATGGCCTCCAGCACAACGGGGTGCTGGCCCATGCCCAGATAGTCGTTGGAACACCAAATCGTCACCTCGCCCGGGCCGTTGTGGCAGGTGGCTGCAGGAAAGGCACCGCGGTGGCGCTCAAGCTCTGCAAAGTCGCGGTAGTTGCCACTGTCACGCAAGGCGTTCAGCTCGGACCGGAAAAAATCGGAGTAGTTCATCAATTCTCCACGGCGTCCGCGACAATGTCGGCCAACAAGGCCTGCACTTTCTGCATCTCGCCTTGCGGGTACTCACGGTAGCCAATCATGACGCCTTCCGCTCTTTCGGCCACGAAGATGCCATAGGGGCAATGCGCAATGTTCATTGGATCGACTTCCATCACCTCTCGTGACACCACGGCTGAGCAGAAGATGAAGATATCCGCCTCTTTGAACAGCTCCACATCGCTGCCAACATCCGCACCTGTACGGTTCAGCATCTCACCAGTGTGGCTGACATAGTCGATCACGAGACCTTTGCCGACAATTGCACTTTCCACAGCAAAGGCCGCGTCATCAAAACTGCCTTCAAAGGGCACGGTAATTGCAGTTTCGGCATGGGCAGCAGTCGCAAGGCCCAACGTGATGGCAAGAATAGTTCTTTTCATCTTATCCTCCTGATCATACCGTAAAACTACGTTGATGCGCGCGCGGGGCCTTGAGATGTATCAAGGCCCCGCCGCAATCTCAGACAGCCGCGCCGAACATGTCGGCGGTGATACCTGCGTACCAACCTTCAGATTCCTCGTAGGTGGCTTTGCGCACGTCCGAGGTTTCGCCGGTTTGCGAGATGAACCCGTCCACCTTTGCGATCTTCTCTTCGGTCGCTTCATATGTCGCGCCAACCTTCACGCCATCATTGGTTTCAATCAGTGACCAGCACGTGTTCGAGAATTTGGCCGGGAACACCTTGGACCCTGTCAGCGCGCCGCGTACGGCGTTGGCGCACACCTTGGCCTGGCTGTTGGCCGAGAAGCCGGATTTCGGCATGTCACCCTGCTGGCTTGCGTCGCCCAGCACGTGGATGTCTGGGTCGGCCTTGGACGACATATCAGCCGCATTGACGGGCGCCCAGTTGCCGTCGGTCACGCCTGCAATTTCGGCAATTCGGCCTGCTTTCATCGCGGGGATGACATTGCAGACATCCACCTTGGTTTCTTCGCCGTCGATCGTCACCGTCATCGCTGCGGGGTCCACGGACACTTCGCCACCGCCGAAGTCTTCGCCGACCCAGTCCACCATTCCGGCGTAGTGGTTGTTCCATCCTTCCTGGAACAGGGCCATCTTCGAGAATTTGGGCTTCGGGTCGGCTACGATGATCTTGGCCGTTGGGTTGTTGACCTTGAGATAATGCGCCACCATAGATACGCGCTCGTATGGTCCGGGTGGGCAACGATATGGGTTTGGCGGGGCAACCATGGCAAAGGTGCCTCCCTCGGGCATTGCCTTGAGCTGTGCCTTTAGCAATTCGGTTTGGGACCCGCCCTTGTAAGCGTGGGGCATGGCGTTCTGTGCGCTCAGATCCCAACCGTCTACCGCTCCGTCGACAAAGTCGATGCCGGGCGACAAGATCAGCTTGTCGTAAGGCAGGCTGTCACCACCGGCGAGCGTGACAGTCTTGGCATCGCGGTCCACGCCCACTGCCCAGTCATGCACGACATTCACGCCGCCTGCGGCCAGACCACCATAGCTGTGGCCCAAATCGTCCATCTCTTTGAAACCGCCCAAGTAGAGGTTCGAGAAGAAGCAGGTGTAGTAGGTGCGCGTGGGCTCGATCAGGGTGACGTCCACATCGCCCTTGCTATCCTTGGCGATGTAGCGTGCTGCTGTAGCCCCGCCTGCCCCGCCGCCGATCACCACGACGCGGGGCTTGCCCTGCGCACGCACCATAGGTGCGGCAAGGGCCGCAGCCGCGATGGCAGATGTTCCTAGAAAGGTCCGTCTGTTAAAAGTCATTTTAGTTCTCCTCCCAATGTCGCCTCAGTTCTCGAGGTCTTTGAAATATGCGGCGAGTGCCGCGATCTCTTCGTCGCCTAGCCGCCCGGCAATCATTTGCATGACCGGGTGGTTGCGCTTTTTGGTCTTGTAGGCGTGCATGGCGACAACAAACTGATCCTCGGGCCAGAGCGTGATGGATGGTATGCCCTCATCGCTGCCGGCTGCCTGATGGCAGGTGGTGCATTCACCGCTCAGGTAGGCGCCATATTCCGGGTCACCCTTGAGGGCGAGGATGGCGGGATCAAGGTCATGGTCCACTGCCTGTGCTGTCGGGTCCGCCTCGGGAATGTCAGCGGGGTTGTCTGAGAATTGGCGCAGATACACGATCAGATGCGCGCGATCCTGCGGGTCCTTGACCCCGCGAAAACTCATGCGCGTGCCACTGGTCATGGCGCGCGGGTTTTCCAGAAACACATCAAGTGTTTCGGCGTGCCATTCGAGGCCACCGGCTCCAGCGCGCTGGAAGCTTTTGGAATACTTGAAGTCATCCAGACTTGCCGCTTTTCGTCCGAACAGGCCGTTCAGATGCGGGCCGCTCCGATGTTTGGCCCCGGCGCCCACTTGATGGCAGCCCTTGCATTGCTGAAACACCTTCTCGCCCGCTTCCGCGTCGCCTGTTTCGGCTTGGCAGGGCAGTGCCATCACCCCAGCAACGGCGAAAGGTGTCAGGTATCGAAACACGCGCACCCAAATCACTCCGCAAAGCTCGCGAGATACGCGGTGATGGCGTCCAGATCCTCGGCCTTTTTCAAACCGGCAAAGGCCATCTTGGTGCCCTTCATGTAGGATTTGGGTTTGGCCAGGAAGGCGGACATTTCCTCGGCGGTCCACACCTTGCCCTCGGCATTTGCCTCGGCAAACACGCTTGAATACTTGAAGCCTTCGACCGATCCTATTGTGCGGCCAATGATGCCATTCAGCTGTGGACCCACCTTGTTCTGGGCCCCGTCCCCCACGGCGTGGCAGGCCGAACATTTGCGGAACACTTTTTCACCGTGTTTAAGCAGCGCATCACCATCGCTGGCCGCGGCGACATCCGTTGTCACTGGTGTTTCTGCATCCACAGGTTTTGGTGCAGCCGCAGGGATGAAGGACGGGCCCGCAGCAGTGAAGGATGGCAAGTCTTCAACCGATGCTGGGTTCATGACTGAATTCGACCCACCCTCGGGTGGTGTTTCCACAAGAAAAACCGATCGCATGGTGATCTCCACCTCGTCCTTGCAATTCTCCATGCAAGGCTCGGCGCTCCAGGCGGTATATTCCGCCTCTGCACGGTCGTCGACGATGAATCCACCTGCATTGTGCATCTCGACGTCCATGAACGTCTCGCGGCTCAGCACGAAGTCATCATCCACCATGTCATTGGAATAAAGAATGTAGGCGACGATGGCGTATGTCTCATCGTTTGTCAGTGTCCCTGCCCCGCCAAAAGGCATGGAACGATGGACGTAGTCCCACAAGGTGGACAGGTACGGCCAGTAGCTGCCCACAGTCTTGACCGGATCCTTGTCGGCCAAGGTATCAAAGCCACCGGCAAGTACGGGCCAGTTGTCCACGCCTTCGGCAAAGTCGCCGTGGCACGATGCACAGTAGTCGACAAAGACTTCTTCTCCGGTCCACACATCGCCGCTGCCTTCTGGCAACCCGCGCCCATCGGGCAGAATATCAACGTCCCAGGCGGCAATCTCTTCGGCATGGGCCGCGCGACCCAATCCATACCGCCCTTCAATCTGCGGAGCGGGTTCGGCCAGCGTTCCGACGGCAACCTGCTTGGCGGCCGCAGCTTGTATTTCAGCAACTTTCTGTTCCAGCTCCGTTGCCCGCGCAGCCTCGGCCCTAGCAGTTTCGGCAGCGCTGCTTGCTTGCGCCGATACTTGTTCAACCCGCGTCTCAAGCGTGTCGATCTTGTCGGCGGCATAGTCGCGGTTCATCAGACCGAATGCCGCGCCAAGAACAAGGGCAGTGCCCCCAAGCGCGGGAATGAGGAAATTAGGAGACTTCGACATTCTCGGCGATCCCTTCTGCGTTCACGTACCAGGTCTGGATACAGTTGTTGTGGTAGACGGAGTTTTCGCCGCGCTGGTCGCGCAACTGTTCCTTGGTTGGCTGCACATAGCCGGTCTCGTCCATGGCGCGTGACTGCAGCAGCATCGGCGCGCCATCCCAATCCATGTCCAGGTAGAAACGAGTGAGCGCCTTGGTGTCGCCCTGCTTGCCCAAACGGGCGGTGTTCCAAGTGATGCCGCCATCCTTCGACACGTCGACTCGCGTGATCTTACCATGGCCAGACCAGGCAAGGCCGGAGATGACCAGAGGCCCTTTGCCGTGTTTGATCGGCATTTGTGGGCTGGGCGAAGTAATGACGGATTTTGCATCCATCTCCCACGTCCATTTTCGGGCGGTGCCGTCCTCCAGCACGTCGGTGTACTTGCTGGTTTCCTCGCGGCTTTCCACGGCCATGTCAGTCACTTCGATGCGGCGCAGCCACTTGACCCACATATTGCCTTCCCACCCCGGCACGACGAGGCGCACCGGATACCCGTGCTCCATACGCAAGGCCTCGCCGTTGGCCTTGAACGCGACAAGCACGTCGTCCAAGGCTTTCTCCATCGGGATGGACCGCCCGTTTGAGGACGCATCAGCGCCTTCGACATACACCCATTTGTCGGCGCTCATGTCGGCACCCGCCTCTTTCAGCAGGGTTCGCAGCGGCACGCCGGTGTATTCCATGTTGTGGATCATGCCATGGGTGAACTGTACGCCGTTCAGTTGCGCGCCCGCCCATTCCATGCCCGTATTGGCGGCGCATTCGCAGAAGTAGACGTGGTTTTCACGCGGGAAACGTTCCAGATCGTCATAGGTGAAGACGAGTGGCTGATCGACCAACCCGTTGATCATCAGGCGATAATCAGGTTTGGCAAGTTCGATCGCGCCCGAATGGTGACGTTCAAATGCACAACCCTGCGGCGTGATCGTCCCCTCAAGGGCGTGGATCGGGGTAAAGTTGATAGACGAGATGGGCGAGGCGGTCAGCCATTCCACATTGCGGCGCACCACGTGGCTCTCAAAGCTGATCGGCATGCCATAAGGCGTCTCGTCTACACCGACGCCTGTGTAGCTGGCCCAGTCCTGCAATTCGGTGATCAGCGGATCGGGCCCACTCGCCGCCGCTGCGCCGGCCATCGACCCTGCGGCCACTGCAGCGGAACCGCGAAGGAAGGCCCGCCGGGATGGTTTGAAGCTCTCATCCATGGTCTAGATTTCCCCTGATTAAACGCCGGTCACGACGACGCTGTTGTTGTCCTGATTGACGGTCACGTTGCCCATCTTGGCGATATGGCTTTCCACCACGTCCCAGATCTGCGGCCCTTCGGTGTCTTCGTTGACCGAAGCCCAGCCGGCGACCACATAGGACCGCGTCGGATCAATCGCTTCACCGGTCTTGAGCAGTGTCATATTGCTGATGCGGCTGCCCTGCGGTTGGCCGACATCTATGTGGTAGCCAAGCCCGCCCGTGCGAACCATATCGCCGCCTTGCTGGTAGTAAGGGTCGGGGTTGAAGATGTTGTCGGCCACATCCTCGAGCACAACCTTCAGGAATTCGCCGGTCATTTCCGTGCGATAGGCTTTGCCATAGGTCATTGAGGTCACATTGAAAATGTCTTCGCGTGTGATGTCCTGACCCGGGATCAGAGACGGGCCCCAGCGCACGCCAGGGCTGAGCGCGATCTCGGCATCCCGTTCGCTGAGTAGCGCATCACAGATCAAGTCATCCCACGTACCGTTGAAGTTTCCACGGCGATAAAGAAGGCTGTCGGTCTGCCCGATCACTTTGGACATTTCTGCCTCGAATGGCGCGCGCTGTTCATCAATCAGCGCAGCCATGTCTGCATCGGGAGTGATCACATCGGAGAAGATCGGGATCAGCTTTGACTTGTATCCCAATACCCGACCGTTCCGAATGTCGAGGTCGATGCGGGTAACGAACTTACCGTTCGAACCAGATGGAAAGATCAGCGTGTTGCCCGACAAAACCGGCTCGGGCAGAGCATCATGGGTGTGGCCAGACAGGATCACGTCAATGCCAGTGACCACGGTTGCCATCTTCTTATCCACGTCGAAACCATTGTGGCTGAGCACGACAACACATTCAGCCCCTGCCGCGCGCACCTCGTCCACCATGGCCTGCATGTTCTCGTCCCGGATACCAAAGGCGTATTCGGGGAACATCCAGCCGGGGTTCGCGATGGGCATGTAGGGGAACGCCTGACCAATGACGGCGATCTTGGTGCCGCCCCGTTCAAACATCTTGTAAGGCGGGAACAGGTCAGTTGGCTCATCCCACTCGACATCAAAGATATTCTGGCCGAGCGCCGCGAAGGGAAGAGACTCCACGAGCTCGGCCACCCGCTCGGAACCCAGTGTGAATTCCCAGTGGAACGTCATCGCGTCAGGCTCAAGCGCATTCATGACATTGACCATGTCCTGGCCTTGGGTCTTGAGGCAGGTGTAGGACCCGTGCCACGTGTCGCCACCATCCAGCAGGAGCGCGTCGGGACGGTCGGCGCGAATGGCTTTGACCACCGTTGCAACGCGGTCCATGCCACCCACACGCCCATAGGCCTGCGCCAGGGACGAAAAGTCACCCGAGCTCAGCGCGTAGTGTGAAGGCGAACCATCGTCGATCCCGTATAGTTTTCGGAAATCTGCACCGGTCACGTGGGGAACAGCCCCCTTATTGCCCCCTACTCCGATATTGACAGAGGGTTCGCGAAAATAGATGGATTTCAGCTGCGCATGAATGTCCGTGACATGGATCAGCGACACGTTCCCAAAGGTGTCGAACTCCAGCAACTGGTCCTGCGTCAGCGTCTGCTGGGCCGCCACCCGCGCCCATCTGCCAAAGCCGGAGGCTCCAACCAGCGCAGACGCGGCCATCCCAACCTGAAGAAAATCCCTGCGCGAGATCATGATGCATGTCCTTTAGTACATATGCGTATGTTTGAATTAATACGCTAAAAAAAGGGGCGTCACCCGCAGGCACGCCCCTTGATCTGGTTTACTGGCGCACGGCCGGTGTTTCAATATCCAGCCCGTTGGCACGGCTTGCCACATAAAGCTCAAGCGCTTTGAACTCTTCCGACCCTTCGGCAAAGGTCTCGGCCCGCGTGTCACGGATACAGCCGCGGAAACGGTTGTGGCGCGAAATCAACTTGGCCTGTTTGAGGCGGTATGTTGGAAAGCCGTTGATCTGGCCCTGGCTGAGATGGTCGGCCCGGATCATGTTGCCGTAGTTGTTTTCATGGCAATTGGAACACGACAGCTCAAGCTGACCGTAGCGGGTATAGTAGATTTCCTTGCCCTTCTCCCAGAACGGGGCTGCATCTCCATCTATGGCTACATCCATGGGCATGCCACGCGACTGCAGACCAATCAGGGCAACCATTGCCTGCATGTCCGCACCCGACCACTTCCATGGCTCCGCACCCATCACGTCCTGACGGTGTGTATTGATCAGATCTTCCATCACGACCAACTTGCCATCGACGACCTTGGGCATCTTGGCATGCAGCCCAGCGAATTCTTCGGGTCCATCCGTGTGGCACGAGGCGCAGGACTTGCCCTCAGTCCCGTCGACAGCGTTGAACAGGTCTATGCCCTGATCGACGAATATCATTGCCGGATTGTCGAAATCGTCGATCTGCAGCGCTTGCGTTTCGGGTGTCCGGAAACGCCAGCCCGAATAAATCGTGCTGAGATTTTCCAGATGTGCCGGCGCGGCGGTTTCCGTAACAAAGGTCTCACCGTCGATTGACAGCGTGTTATCGTCTTGCGCGATTGCAACTCCGGCCATTCCAATGAAGGCCACTGCCATCCATGGTTTCAAGTTCATTTTATCCCTCCCTGGCGAGATCCCTGCCCTCTTACGAGACTTCGATCTTCTTGCTTTCCTCGTAGACGTCACCGTCGTCGTCGTACCAAGTGAATTTGAACTCTCCGGATTCCGGAACAATCGCCTCGAACTGGAAATACGGGTTGGTCGAAATCGCCGGTTCCAGCGCGACATCAATCACGTTCTGACCGTTGAAGTCCGCGGTGAAGCGATTGATGATCGACCGCGGAATGATGTTGCCATCATCGTCCTTACGCTGACCACTTTCCATCTTGTGGCTGATCAAGGTCTTGATCGTGATCGTGTCACCCGCCGATGCGGTTTTCGGGACCTTGACGCGGGGTTTTACACCAGATGCCATGTTCTTTCTCCTCGTCCTGTCTGATCAGCCGCCGCAGCCGCCAATGGTCACTTTTACGTTGGCCGATGCCTTCTGGAACGACCCATCCTCCATCTCGGCAATGGCGACCACATTCTGTGTTGTGGCCAGACGGATGCGGGTGGAGGCGCTGCGAGAGGCGCTGAGCGGGCCGAATTTGAAGGTCGCAACGTTGGGCACGGGGTTGCCGTCGGCATAAAGCGTGATGGCAACAGCACCAGGGGCCGATACTTCAATCGGGACGGTGTTGCCGTTCTCTGCAATTTCGGGCGCCGTGATCGTCACGGCACCTTCGCCAAGGTCCGCGCCACCTGTCAGCTCCGCAATCGCGTCATCCGCCAGGCTGGCAAAGGCCGGAAGGCCGGTCAGGCTCGACAGCGCGACTGCGCCAGAGCCAAGTACAAGCAATTTTCGCCGTGTCAGTTCCATGGAACGCTCCAGTTGTCTCGGGTTACTCGAATTTCAGGGTCACAAGGAACGCAACGACGTCCTCGATCTCCTGAGCTGTCAAAAGGGGTTGCACATCGCCATCACCATGGGCCTTGCCGGTATAGGCATCGCCCAGGCGAATGAACCCAGTTGTCTTGTAGAACGACGGCATCACAGTGCCATCGAACATCATTTTGGCGTCAGCCACGATGCCGCGCAGTTCTGCCTCGCTCCAACGGTCAGCAACACCATCGAGCGGTGGTCCGACCTCACCGTGGAAGGGCAGGTCCGACAGCGCCTCGACCGAATGACACGCGATGCAGTTGCCCGATCCCTTGTTCATCAGAATCGCACCATTGGTCGCATCACCCGGTGCGCCGCTCAAAGACGTGGCGATCGCGCCGTCTTCAAATACGACCGCTGTCGGTTTCACAACCTCTGCGCTGACGACAGTGGCAGTCAGGACCGCAGCCAGACCAAGTCCAATTCGGTATTTCATATGCCCTCCCTTGGACGATTCCCGTCCGCTCTTGGGGGTACACTATCGTACACATTCACGATTGAGCAATATCAAATTCAACTAAGTGAATTTTTATATCTGTTCGCAAATGCAGCATGAGACGCAACAAACGCTTAGCGGATGCAGCATAACTCAGCCCTTCTGGGCCTCAAACCTGCGCGCATGGTACTTTTGGAAGGGTTCTTCGCCCTCGTATCCCTTGTCCACGACCCAGTTCAGCATGTTGAACGTGGTCCAGCGCCCAAAGGCGCCCGGCATGTTTGCAACGGCTGCTTGCGTTGCCATTACATCATCGCCCACCTCTTCGGGAAAGAAGTATATGCTTGGCGTAAACAGTGCACCCCAACGTTTGACCATATCCTTTTCCGGCAACACCGTGCCATCAAAGTCGGTGACTTCCACATCGCCAAACATGTTGATCTGTACGACGAAAAAGTTGTCCTCGATGTATTGCGATATCTCGGGGATCACAAAGACCTCTTCGTGCATCTTCTTGCAGTAGATGCAGCCGCGCTGTTCGATCAGAACCATTAGGCGTTTGCCCTCGGCACCAGCCTCTTCCAGATCTTCGGTCAGGTCCTTGAACGTGTCGCGCATCCACGGTGCCTTGTGCAGCCCGTCATCCCCCAATTCAGCGGCCATCGTTGGAATGGGCGGGCACAGGGCGGTCAGCAGTGCAATCAGTCGAAACATGGTATCCTCCCTTGGATGTCAGCCAATGGCGCTGAACCACGGCACGTGCTCCAGCATCCATTGTGCGATGTAGTTGATTGAGTTGGTGGCAATCAGAACCCCAAACAGAATGAGCAGCGCGCCCATCATCTTCTCGACTAGGCCGAGGTGGCGCCGAAACCGTGCCACCCACGCCATGAACGGTCCGATGAACAGGGCTGCCACGACAAAGGGCAGCGTCATCCCCAGGCCATAGACAAACAGCAGGCCGGCCCCCTGAACCGCCGTCTCCTGCCCTGCCGCAGTGAACAGGATCGCCGCAAGCACCGGCCCTACGCAGGGCGTCCAGCCAAAGGCAAAGGCCAGGCCAATCACAAAAGCGCCCAGCAGACCCACGTTCGACGTGTTCCCGGCATCGGCACGAAATTGACGGAATAGAAATCCGATACGTACCACCCCCAGAAAATGTAGGCCCATTGCAATAATGATCGCCGCCGCGATCCAACGCAGCAGGTCGAAATACTCGCGCACCATCTGGCCGAAGGCAGTGGCTGTGGCCCCCAGACCCATGAACACGGTGATCACGCCCAATGCAAAGCAACTCGCCGCCAGAAACGCGCGCAGTCGCACTTGTGGCGAAACCTCTGCTTCGGCTGATATCTGGTTCATGCCGACCCCGGCCAGATAGCTCAGATAGAACGGCACGATGGGCAGAATGCAGGGTGACAAGAACGACAGCAGGCCCGCCAATAAAGCGCCCAAATATGTCACATCAAACATGTCCCGGCGGCCCCTTGGCTTGAGATATTCACAAATTAGATTATGATGAAGAATGAAACGGCGTCAATTGGAGTGGGTCGTGCACACAATACGAATATGGCTGGCCACGGCTCTTCTGACGCTGCCCCTACCCGCTGTGGCAGAGACGTATCTGCTTATGGCAGAAGAAGCCGGATGCTACTGGTGTGCGAGATGGAACGAGGAAATCTCCCACATCTATCCGAAAACGGCGGAAGGAAAGACGGCTCCCCTTCAACGCTACGATCTGCACAGCGAGCAACCGGATGTCATCTTCGCTCAAAAGGTGCGTTTCACACCCACATTCATCCTGATCAACGACAGCACCGAAGTGGGCCGGATCGAAGGGTACCCGGGCGAAGATTTCTTCTGGGGCCTCCTCACGATGATGTTTGAACGCGCCGACATCCCCTTGGACAAAACGGGTTAGAACGCTATGACGCTTGATATGACACTCGAACCGAACTCCAATGTGGACACGCCATCGCGCCTCCCTGTTTTCGACGCCAACATGTGTGCCGAGGATATGGAAAAGATGATGCGCAACGCACAGAACGCGTCGAATTTCCTCAAGGCGATCAGCCACGAAGGACGTTTGATGATCCTGTGCCACCTCGCTTCGGGCGAAAAGTCGGTCACCGAACTCGAAGACTTGCTGTCCGCGCGTCAGGCCGCTGTGTCCCAGCAGCTGTCCCGATTGCGTCTGGAAGGCTTGGTCAAGCCGCGCCGTGATGGCAAGGCGATCTACTACAGCTTGACAGATGACCGGCCTCGGCAAATCATAGAAGTCGTCTATGACCTGTTCTGCAGGGACGACGACTGACCGGTCACTTCGCCAGCGATCGGTCTTCGGGAGGAAGCCGACATGCTGGAATTGCTGGGTGAAGCCAACGCCGTTGCATTGATTGGTCTGTTCGGGGGCATTGTCCTTGGATTGGCCGCGCGCATCGGCCGTTTTTGTACCTTGGGTGCCATCGAAGACCTGCTGTATGGCTCGGATGACCGACGCATGCGTATGTGGCTTGTTGCCATCGGCGTTGCCATCATCGGCACCCATATCGCCATGTCGCTCGGCATGTTCGACGCATCCGAAGCAGCCTATCTCGACCGAGCGTGGAACCCTGCCGGGACAATCATCGGCGGGTTGATGTTTGGCTACGGGATGGCGCTCAGTGGCAATTGCGGCTATGGCGCCTTGGCGCGGCTAGGTGGCGGCGACCTGCGGTCCTTCGTCATCGTTTTGGTCATGGGCTTGTCTGCGTATTTCGTCATGTCGGGTCCCCTCGCCCACTTGCGGGTCATGCTGTTCCCGGTCGAAACCGGTGCCGCATCGGCTCAAGGGTTTGCGCAACTTTTCGAGGGGTTCGGGATCGCACCCCTCGTCACGGGTCTGGTCATCGGAGGCGCGCTTTTGACCTGGGCCATCTCGTCCGCAGATATGCGCCGAGCGCCGGGCCATCTGTTCTGGGGCGGCGTGGTCGGCATTGCGATCGTGTCTGGCTGGGTCGGCACGTATTGGGTGGCCATGACCGGATTCGAGGCTGAACCAATTGAAACCCACACCTTTGCCGCACCCATTGGCGACACCATTTTCTATTCCATGACAGCATCCGGCAACGCGCTTTCGTTCAGCGTCGGTTCGGTTTTGGGCGTCGTGATCGGCGCTGCCTTGGGGTCATACTCCAAAGGACACTTCCGTTGGGAGGCCTGCGAAGACCCACGTGAGCTGCGGCGACAGATCATGGGCGCCGCACTCATGGGCCCCGGGGCAATCCTGGCCGTTGGATGCAGTGTCGGTCAGGGCATCTCGGCGTTTTCGGTATTGGCGTTCAGCGCACCCTTGGCCTTTTTGGCGATCTTCATCGGTGCAGCCGTGGGACTGAAACAGCTGATCACTGGCTTTGCGCCGGCGGAGTAGCCAAGAGTGGCCTTGCCGTAGTGCTCTTCATTTGCCCATGAAGCGATGTGTAAGAACACTCTTACTCACGCGCATTCGGATGCAAAGACCCTGACTTCTGCCTGTGCACACGAGACATGGTTTTGCTTCGTCGATGACTCACTGCCCGCCTTTCGCTATGCTTTAGCCGCGAACCAGCGCATCGACACCAGAATTCTGCGCAGATGCAGCCAAGATTAACTTTGGCCGCTACGCTGGCTTGCGATTGGCGACTTCCCAAGGATTGCGCCAGACCACGAAGCCTTCACAGCTGCGTTGATTGCGGCCTATCCAGATAAGAAAGCGGGGGTTGTTCCGGTTTGTGCCGGTTCCATGTTCAAGTTCGTGCATGAAATCCAAGCGGGTGACATTGTTGTGTATCCCTCGCAAGCTGACCGTACGGCGAATATCAAACGCTTCACTGGAAAAGCGGTTTATGTCGAAGGTAACAACAACGAATACCCGACAAGGCAAAAGGTCGAGTGGCTCGGATACTTTCGGCGCGACGAATTCAGCCAAGCCGCCACGCGTGAAATCGATTCTTTTCTGACCAATGTTCGAGTTCGGCGTTACGCAAAAGAGCTTTTGGCAAAAATCAATCTTGCCACCATTGCAGACGCTAACACTAGCCCCGAAGTGCCGGATGGCCAATAAGACGAAGTAGCGAACGACGACATAGCTATGGTGTCGGCAGCCATCCAAGCCGAGGCCAACACCAGCGATTTCAGAATAAAGCGCCTGATGACAGAACTTACGGGGCACCAGTTCGAAGAATTCATTGCGCACCTTTTGGAGTGTATGGGTGATCTCTCCCCTGTTTCACCGGACACCTAAGCGGTTTCAGTTTTGGCTCTAATGAAGTCGCGAGACGATTGCCATTTCAGGCCGCTATGTGAACGGTTCTCGTTATCGTCTTCGATCTAGCCTCCTATCAATGACAGCACGGCTTCTGCATCTGGCGGCGGGTTAACGCGGACACAATCGCGCTTCAGCGTCTCCACGAACGCCTGTGACACATCGTTGGATTGAAAGCTTTTGGCCGACGTGAAGAGCAGGACTTGAACTCAAGCTGTTGCGCGAAAATGCGCGTCTCCTTGGCTGTGTAGGCGCTGCCGTTATCGGGCTAAACCTCGATCCGCTCAGTGACACCGTGATTGTCGAATCGGTTTTCAACCGCCTCGAGCAGCATGTCGCGGATGTCCGATCCACTGATGCCCGCGTTCGCCACCGCCAGCCAAGAGATGATCTCGCGATCATGCGCACCGATTAGGAAGGTCGGGCGGATGACGGTGCCGTTCCAACAGGCAAATTCGAGACCATAAGAGCAACGGCGAAGATTGGAGTTTATCATAGCGATTTTACCATTGTGGCACCGCTCGGGGCGAGCCCCGATCTCGCTGGCTCGGCCTGAAGGCGCATTCCGCTAGCGTGTTGATCCATTTGCTGGCGATGCTTTGGATTTTTCCATGTCGGCAAGCTCTCAATATGGACTTGTCGCCCGATCTCTTCGAAGCAGGGGTTTACTGACGTCCATTGTGGCGTGGACTGATGCCCTGCTTTGCGAGCCGCCGATACTCCAAGGTCCGGTCTCGCACCTCGTTCAGGGTCACGACATCGGCACCCCCAAGACTGAAGTCGGTGCGCGGCGGCTTGCCTTCGCGGTTGCGTAGACCTTTCACTGTGACGCGAACGATCCAACGTCTGGCACCCGAAGGGTCGACCACAAGGTATAAGCCGCTTCCATCGCCGTGGCGACCGCGGCCGAGGGACCGTACCAAATTCTTCGTCGGCTTCCCGCTTAGAGCAGCCATAAAATACCACGTTTTCTACCACAAAATGAATAGTAGCGCGTCTAATTGAAGAAAAACCAATAGCAATGACGAATACAGATAAACAAACAAAAAACGGCCCCATAAGGAGCCCAACAGTAACGAACGCAATTGAATGAAAATGGCAGGTGGCGGAGACGAAGTCCGTATAACTCCCGTTTTTCAGAGTTCGCGAAAATTCGCATGGGTTCGATTTACTTGTTTATCTTCAACTACCTAAATTCACATCCGCTCATTGACGTTCACGCGCATCCACCCTGAATCGGAAGAATGTGTGGGAACAAACGTGGGAACGATATGCCTTTGAGCGCTCAGAAAGTGAAGACGGCAGGACCGGGCAGACATGGCGACGGGCGGGGGTTGTTTCTTTACGTGAAACCGTCCGGGTCGCGTTCATGGGTTCTGCGCCACCAGGTGCAGGGACGGCGACGCGATCTCGGACTTGGGGCCTTTCCTGACGTCTCCCTTGCCATAGCGCGCGAGCGGGCGTCGGAGGCGCGCCAATTGATTGCCGAAGGCGAAGATCCGATTGCGAAAAAGCATCAGGCTAAGCCGAAGACTTTCAAGGACGCCGCACTGGAACTGATCGAAAGCAAACCGCCCGGATGGAAAAGCGCCAAACACGCGGCGCAATGGACATCGACGCTCGAAACATACGCATTCGCGAAGATAGGCCGCTTGCAGGTCGCCAAGATACAAACCGCCGACGTAGTCGCCTGCCTCACGCCGATCTGGTCCGACAAACCGGAAACCGCGAACCGTGTTCGGCAAAGGATCGAAGCGGTGATTGAATACGCCAGCGCGCTGGGCATCCGGGAAGGCGACAATCCGGCCCGGTGGGGTGGCCATTTGGACAACCTGTTGCCCAAACCCACAAAGGTCAAAGCGGTGAAACACCACCCCGCCATGCCACATGCTGAAATTGCTGACTTCGTTGCGGACCTCTCGGACCGAAGCGGGGTTGCCGCTCGGGCGCTCGGGTTCACCATCCTGACGGCGGCGCGGTCTGGCGAAACACGCGGCATGACTTGGGCCGAAGTGGATTTAGAACACGGTGTCTGGACCATCCCGGCAGAACGAATGAAAGCTGGGAAAGAGCATCGCGTGCCCCTCACGCCGCAAGCGATTGCCTACCTTGGGCTGCGCGGCGACGATGCTCAGTTGGTATTTGAAAGCGAAACCAAACCTGGCAAGGCTATTTCAGACATGAGCATGACGGCGGTTCTGCGCCGCATGAAGCGTGACGGCATCACCGTACACGGCTTCCGTTCGACCTTCCGCGATTGGGCGGGCGAGACAACTAGCTTTCCTCGCGAAGTAATCGAAGCGGCTTTGGCGCATGGTATCAAGGACAAAGCCGAAGCGGCCTATGCGCGTTCAGACCTTTTTGATAAGCGACGAAAGCTAATGGAAGCATGGGCAAATGCGGCAAAGGCAATCGACTTCGCGCCCAAATTAGTCGCGATATGATATGCAAATGCTGGGCTGAAGAGAAACGGCAGTATGCGGCCCGAGCCATGGTCCGTTACAATGCAGATCAGATTCTGGGCCGGAAGTTAGAGGACCGGCCCCTTGACCTGCGCTGCAGCAATCCAGACCGCGGTCTCTGCGTCGTGGGGAACCCTACATCTATGTAGCCACTGATCGGTTCTGTCTTGCCGCCATAAAACTGTGCCAAAGTTGGCTTAGTTTTGGAGACGGGATTGAAGGCGCGGAAGCGGTATTCGGACGAAGATATCTTGCGGCTTTTGCGTGAGATTGAGCTGAGCCTGGCGTCTGGTTCGGATGTTGCGACGGCATGCAGAACGGCTGGTGTCAGTGACGCGACCTATTACACATGGCGCAAACGGTTTGGTGGCATGGGACGATCAGAGATGGCCAATCTAAAGGCACTGCAGAAAGAGAATGATCGCCTCAAGAAGATTGTGGCGGAGCTTGAGCTGGACAAGCTCATTCTCAAGGAGAGCCTCGATTATTTAAAGCCGAAGGCCTGACGGCAGGCCAGCTTCGTCGGGCCGCGGTCCATACCCGACAGAAGCTGGCAACATCTGAACGGCGCACCTGCCGTGTGATCGGGTTGGCGCGGAGTACACTGCAATACAGGGCAGTCCCAAAGGATGATGAGGCTTTGCGCCTAGCGATGATCCGGCTGGCCAAGCAATATGGGCGTTATGGCTACCGCAAGGTCGCCGAACTGCTGCACATGGAAGGCTGGCGGGTCAATCACAAGAAGGTGGAGCGTCTCTGGCGCGAAGAAGGATTACAGCTCCCACAGCGGCATAGCAAGCGACGACGGTTATATCACAAGGACAGCTCGGAATCCGCTTGAGGCCAACCCATCCGAACCATGTCTGGGCGATCGACTTCGTGCACGACAAGCTCAGCAATGGGCGCAGCTACAAGATGTTGACGGTGCTGGATGAGTACACACGCGAGGCGCTCTGCGTAGCGGTCAAACCGAAGATGAACAGTGCAGACGTGCTGGATGCGCTGTACCCATTGTTACTACAGCGCGGGAAGCCGGAATACATTCGTTCCGACAATGGCGCGGAGTTCATCGCGGTGGCCCTGCAAGACTGGCTGAGAAAGGTTGGGATCAAGCCGATCCAGATCTATCCGGGATCGCCTTGGGAGAACGGATACAACGAGCGCTTCAACGGCACACTGCGCCGCGAAGTCCTCAATACCGAGTGGTTCCACACCACCCAGCAGGCGCAGATCGTCATCAATACATGGCTCAGACAGTACAATCGGGTCCGGCCCCATCAGGCCCTAAACATGCATCCGCCCATTCCAGAAACTCTGCTTAAAACTGGCCCATAGAAATGGGGCTGGACACTCGGATAAGTTTGACTACAAAACCTCAACACCAAATACTACATCATCGAAGCTAAGGTCTCCGCCACCATAGATGTCTTCAAAGCTGATGGTTGATGAGCCCGATTGCGGATCCGTTTCCGAAACAACATGATTTATTCCATCGTGGTTCAGCTCTTCATTGGAATGAAAAATCCTCCGGTCCAGACCAGCCGAAACAGCTTCACCGTTCACTGCTAAGGTCACCTCCAGTCCATCCGCCAAATTGGCTGCCAATCCTGCTTGGTTGACGAAGCTGAAAGTGTCGTCCTGACCCAACGTGTCGACCCAGCTTGCACCGTTCGAAATTATGAAGAAGTTCAGGTCATTGTCATGTTCGACGTCATAAACAAGTGCCACTTTCTCGTTCAATCCGCGGGCGCTATCGAACACAAGCCGAGCATTTACTAAGTTGCCTTCAGGATCGATTTCATAGGCTCCTATAGAATTGTTATAGCCGACCACTTTACTGTTGTTCAGGGTCACTTGATAGCTTTGCGTTTCGATTTGGTCTGGCGGCGGTGAAACGGGTTCCGACGCGTCGTCGTCGAACTCATCGTCGGAGCCTGTCAATACCGACACATCGACGGTTACATCATCGAAGCTGAGATCTCCACCACCATAGATATCTTCAAAGCTAATGGTTGATGAGCCCGATTGCGGATCCGTTTCCGAAACAACATGATTTATTCCATCGTGGTTCAGCTCTTCATTGGAATGAAAAATCCTCCGGTCCAGACCAGCCGAAACAGCTTCACCGTTCACTGCTAAGGTCACCTCCAGTCCATCCGCCAAATTGGCTGCCAATCCTGCTTGGTTGACGAAGCTGAAAGTGTCGTCCTGACCCAACGTGTCGACCCAGCTTGCACCGTTCGAAATTATGAAGAAGTTCAGGTCATTGTCATGTTCGACGTCATAAACAAGTGCCACTTTCTCGTTCAATCCGCGGGCGCTATCGAACACAAGCCGAGCATTTACTAAGTTGCCTTCAGGATCGATTTCATAGGCTCCTATAGAATTGTTATAGCCGACCACTTTACTGTTGTTCAGGGTCACTTGATAGCTTTGCGTTTCGATTTGGTCTGGCGGCGGTGAAACGGGTTCCGACGCGTCGTCGCCGAAAGTCGTAGTCAATGTCTCCCCCGTGCCCTCGCCATCTGCAAAGAGCGTGAGCGACACGGAATCGTTATCGT
>NZ_JBYNDP010000156.1:0-5785 GCF_059783535.1 Tateyamaria sp.
GGGCCAGAAGAAGGTGTCAGGCGTTTTCGAGGCCTTCGGTTGAGAGGCCTTCGAGTTTGGGCATGAGTCGCAGGAGTTCTTTGGTGTATTCTGCTTTTGGCGCTGCGAAGAGTTGTTCGGTGTCCGCCACTTCGACCATCTTGCCCTGTCGCATGACGCCCACGCGGTCGCACATTTGCCGGACCACCGGCAGGTCGTGGCTGATGAACAGCATCGTGAGGCCGAGATGTTCCTGCAGGTCCTTGAGGATGTTGAGCACTTGCGCCTGAATCGACACGTCGAGTGCGGATGTGGGCTCGTCACAGATGAGGAACCTTGGCTGCGTGGCGAGTGCGCGGGCAATTGAGATGCGCTGGCGTTGGCCGCCAGAGAACTCGTGCGGGTACTTGCGGCCCGCTTCGGCCCCGAGGCCCACACGGTCCAAAAGCTCGTCGACGCGGTCCTGTACGGCACGCCCCTCGAGCAATTTGTGGTGGAGGACCGGCTCGGCCACGATGGCATCCACCCGCATACGCGGGTTGAGGCTGGAAAACGGGTCCTGGAAGATCATCTGGATCTGGCGCCGGTAGGCGTCGCGTTCTTCGCGCGAGGCCAGTTGCGTGATGTCGGTGCCGTCGAAATAAATATGGCCGCCGTTTGTCTCGTAGAGCGTGGCGATCATGCGCGCGACGGTGGATTTGCCGGACCCGCTTTCGCCCACAAGGCCAAACACCTCGCCCTCACGGATGTCGAAGCTGACCTTATCGACGGCTGTGAACATCTTGCGCCATGCAGGAACGATCGAGTCGCGCTGGACGAAGGTTTTTGTGATCCCGTCCACCTGCACCAGCGTGCCGGTTTTGGATTTGGGTGGCGTGGGCCAGTTGCGTGCAAGATCTTCGATGGCAAAGCGGGTGCTGCGGCCACCGTAGGAGAGTTGCGGGAAGCGGTGGACCTTGAGTGTCGCGCGGGGCACAGCGGCGATGAGCGATTTGGTGTACTCGTGTTCCGGCGTGCCCATGACCTGTTCGGTGGTGCCGCTTTCAACCACTTCGCCCTGGTACATGACCGTGACCCGGTCCGTGGTGTCGGCGATCACGCCCATGTCGTGGGTGATCAGGATGACCCCCACTTGCCGTTCGCGGGCAAGTTCTTTGATCAGGTCGAGGATCTGGGCCTGGATCGAGACGTCGAGCGCGGTCGTGGGTTCGTCCGCGATGATGACATCGGGTTCCGAGCAGAGAGCGAGGGCGATGACCACCCGTTGCCGCATGCCACCGGAGAACTGGTGGGGGTATTGTTTGACCCGTTCAGCCGGGTCGGGGATGCCGACGCGGTCGAGCAGACCCACGGCGCGGGCCTTGGCCGCCTTGTCGCCGAGTTTCAGGTGCGCTTCGATGGTTTCGGTCAGTTGGTCCTCGACCGTGAGGAGCGGGTTCAGGGACGTGAGCGGGTCCTGGAAGATCATGGAGATCTTGGCCCCGCGCAGAGCGCGCATGCCTGCCGCGTCGCGACCGCTGATCGCCTCGCCTCGGAAGCTGACGGTGCCGTCGGCGATGTGACCCGGTCGGTCGATCAGGCCCATGACTGCGGCGCCGATGGTGGATTTGCCCGCACCGGACTCGCCGACGAGGCCGTGGATTTCACCTGGGGCGACGGTGAGGTCGGCGCCGTTGACGGCGACGAAGGTTCCGCGGCGGGTGGGATAGTGGACCGAGAGGTCGGAGATGTCGAGGAGGGTATCGGTCACGTGTTTGTCCCGGATATGAATGGTGCACATAGCCGGCACCGCCGGCCAGCGCCCGACCGCCCCCCCGGGCGGGCGCTACACGCCCCCCCGCGGTCGGTCGCTGGCCTTGTGTAGAATAGGTCCGATGCCGCTGAAATCATCACCGCAACCTCGGGTTCAGCGCGTCGCGCAGCCAGTCGCCCAGCAGGTTGACGCTGAGTGCCAGCGCCAAAAGCGTGCAGGCGGGGAAGAAGAGGATCCACCATTCGCCGGAGAACAGGAAGCCTTGGCCGATGCGGATCAGGGTGCCCAGTGAGGGTTGCGTGGGGGGCGCGCCGACGCCGAGGAAGCTGAGGGTGGCTTCGGCGATGATGGCGAGGGCCAGCGAGATCGTGGCGATCACCAGCACTGGCGACAGCACGTTGGGTAGGATGTGTTTGACCATGATCGCGGGACCGCTGCGGCCGATGAGGCGGGCGGCTTGCACGTATTCCTTGCTCTTTTCGACCAGCGTGGCGCCGCGTACGACCCGTGCGAACTGCACCCAGTCCGACAGGCCGATGGCGATGATCAGGACCCAGATCGCCATTTGGTCGCGGTACTCGACGGGGGTGACGCCCTTGGCGATGCCAAAGATCAGCATGGCGACGAGGATGCTGGGAAAGGTCAGCTGCACGTCTGCGATGCGCATGATGATCGTTTCGGTCCAGCCGCCGACATAACCCGCGATCAAACCCAGAGAGATCCCGAGGACCATGGCGAAGAGCACGGCGGCAACGCCGACAAAAAGCGAGATTCGCATGCCGTAGAGGATGGTCGAGAACACGTCGCGGCCTTGGTCGTCCGTCCCCAGCCAGAACGTTTCACCGGTGAAGGCGTTGGGCTCCATCGGTTTGGAAAAGCCGTTCATCAGGTTCAGCGACGCCGGATCGAACGGGTTGTAGGGGGCCACAAGCGGGGCAAAGACGGCCCCCAGCACCAACAAGACCGCGACGGAAAAGCTGACAATGGCCACGGGTGAGCGCTTGAACTGGTAGAAGAAATCCGAATCCGCCCAACGTTGCAGACGGGTGGGAGCTTTGGTCGGGGTTTGAGCCGTATCGGTCATCTTAGTGTCCTCCCGCCCGGTCCACGCGCAGGCGCGGATCGATGGCGAAGTAAAGCAGGTCCACGATCAGGTTGATGCCCACGAACATGACAGAAATCAGCATCAGGTAAGCGGCCATGACCGGGATATCGACGAACTGGATCGCGTTGATAAACAAGAGGCCGACGCCCGGCCACTGGAACACCGTCTCGGTGATGATGGCGAAGGCGATGATGGAGCCCAATTGCAGGCCCGTGACCGTGATCACCGGCACCAGCGTGTTCTTGAGCGCATGGCGGAAGTTGATGGCCCGTTCCTTGAGCCCGCGGGCGCGGGCAAAGCGGATATAGTCCTGCCGCAGCACCTCAAGCATCTCGGAACGTACGAGGCGCATGATCAACGTCATCTGATAGAGGCCCAGGGTGATGGCGGGCAGGATGAGGGCTTTGAGCCCGCTTTCGGTCAGGAACCCGGTCGTCCAGTTCCCTATCCTCACTGTCTCACCCCGTCCGAAACTGGGCAGCCAGCCCAATTCGACGGAAAACAGGTAGATGAGCAAAATACCGATCAGGAAGGTGGGCAGGGATACGCCGATCAGTGAGGCCGACATGATGACGTTGGCCCAGAGCCCGTTTCGTCGGATCGCGGTGAAGACGCCAAGCCCGATGCCAAGCGCAATCGCGAGGAAGCCCGACACGGCTGCCAGTTCCAGCGTGGCTGGTGCGCGTTCCAGTAGGATGTCAGACACGGGGCGGCCCTGGCGATAGCTGACGCCGAAATTGCCCTGCACCGCCCCTTCGAGGAAACGGTAGTATTGCACTGCAAAAGGCTGATCCAAGCCAAGCTGCGCGCGCAGCCGCTCCACATCCTCAATAGTGCGTTCCTGACCCAGCATGTTGTCGATGGGATCACCAACAAAGCGGAACATGGAAAAGGCGACAAGGCCGACGACCAACAGGACGAGGGCGGATTGGGCGACACGTTGCAGGATGAAGGAAATCATTGCCCCGTCTCGCAAGATGTACGGGTGCGGTCAAGGGACAGTGGACCTGCGCACCATGCGGGCGGGACTGTTTTTGGTTGGAACACCACGGTTTGCACACAACCAAAGCAGGCCGTCCAAGGATGATGCCACGGGCGCATCTTTTCTTGCTTTTGCCCTTTCTTCGCCCGTTTTGCATTCCACCGTCGCGGGAACGACCCTTTGACTGGAGATACCTGTGAAACCCTGGACCCTTGTTGCTGTTTTGTGTGCGCTGTCAGCTTGCGCCGCCCCTACACCCCATCAAACCGGTGTAGGATTTTCGACGCCGGGTACGTCGGCGGCCCCTGCTGTTGCGCCACGGGCCCCGGCAGTTCAGGTGTCTGCCGCGAACCCCTCGGCTCTGCCATTTTATCAAGAGCAAACAAGGTCCTACACCAAGCGGGGGCGCTCGGCCAGCGAACGGTCAGCGGCCATGGATGCGTTCCGCGCGCGCACCTCGTTCTGGGAGAAAGGCGACAGTGAGCTTGTTACTCTTGGTAAATACCGTCTGAAGTTTCGACAGGTTCGCGTAGATACCCACGATTTCATTGTAGCGCATCACGCGTCGCACACGATCGGTGCACAGCGCTTCAATCTGGCGGGAAAGGCGCGTCAGATGGCGCAATCCAAGACGACATGTCAGATCAAGGACGGCACCTATCATGTGCGCGATGGTTACGAGAGCGGCATGGTCTTTGTGTTGAACTGCTAGGCTGACCCGAATTTGATGCGACCAGCCAAATAAAAAGGCCCACCCCAGGAAGCCGGGATGGGCCTTCTTGTCTTGGTATGTCGGATCAGTTGATCGTCACCCAGCGCAGGATGAAGAAGTTATCGGGGCGTTGGGTCAGGTCGACATTGGCTTTCGCACCCCAGACCAGCGGCTGGACGTACATGGGTACATATGCCACTTCGTCCTGCAGGATCTTGGTGGTTTCATCCAGCATGGCCTGACGTTTGGTGTCGTCGATTTCCGACTGGATCATGGGCAGCAATTCGTCCACCCGCGCGTTCGAGAACCCGCCGAAGTTCCACGAGCCGAGTTTCTTTTCCTCGTTCGGGGTTGTGGCCAAGAAGCGGATTGGGTGTTCGGCATCGAACGTGCCTGGCGACCAGCCCAGCAGGTACATGTCGTAATTGTCGGCGCGCAGTTCGGGCCAGTAGTTCTGGACCGGCATAGCGTCGAGCACGGCGGTGATGCCCACCTGCGCCAGCATGCCCGTGACGGCCTGACAGACGGCTTCGTCATTCAGGTAGCGGTCGTTGGGACATTTGAGGCCGAAGGAGAACCCATCGGCATACCCCGCCTCGGCCAACAGGGCCTTGGCCTGTTCGGGATCATAGGCCGGCCGGTCCGCAAGGCTGGCGGAGTAGCCGCGCATGGCCGGGCTGACCAACTGGCTGGCGGGCTCTGCGTTGCCACGCATGATCGTTTGCAGAATGGCAGGCACGTTGATGGCGTGGGCCACGGCCTGCCGGACCTTCGCATCCGCAAACGGGTTCGCGTCGGTGGTTTCACTGGAATACTTCAGTGCGTCGGCCTCATGCGGGAAGCCCAGCATGATGACCCGCGCCTCGATCCCCTGGATCACCTTGACGGCGTCATTGGCGGCAAGGCGTTCGGCGTCCTGAATGGGCACCGGGTTGATCAGGTCGACGTCACCGGACAGCAGAGCCGCTACGGCGGTGGCGGGGTTCTGGATTGGCGTCAGTTCGGCGCGAGTGATGTTGTGCTCGGCCGTGTCCCACCAGTCGGCATTGGGTTCAAGAACGGTGCGCAGGCCAGGTTCACGCGCAGTCACCTTGAACGCCCCGGTGCCATTGGTGTTCAGCGTCGCGTAGTTGCCGCTTTCCTTGTCGGGCAGGGTGGTGCTGTTCGCCTCGGCCCAGCCGCTGTCCATCATCATCCAATTGGCGATGCTGTCCGGGAAGATCGGGTTGGGGGCCGTGGTCATGATGTCGACGG
>NZ_JBYNDP010000156.1:5885-7693 GCF_059783535.1 Tateyamaria sp.
TTGGCGATGCTGTCCGGGAAGATCGGGTTGGGGGCCGTGGTCATGATGTCGACGGTGTAGTCGTCGACCTTGATGACCTCGGACACAGGTGCGAACCAGCTGCGCGTGTCCGACGCCTCGTCACTTGCACGCTGGTAGGAAAAGATCACGTCGTCAGCGTTAAACGCGGCCCCGTCGTGAAAGGTGACGCCCTGGCGCAGGGTGAACCGCCACCCTTCGCCCGCACCAATCGGTTCCCACGATGTGGCCAGCGCGGGTTCGATGGTCATGTCCTTGCCGCGGCGGACAAGGCCCTCGTAGACGTTGTTGAGAAAGCCCAGCACGGCGGCCGAGTTCACGGCATGCGGGTCCATGGTTTGCGGGTCGGTGGTTTCGGCCCACTTGAATTCTTCGGCGATGGCCGGTGCAGCCAGAACGGTGCTGGCGAGAAGGAAAGCGCGGATCATGTATCTTGGTCCTTGATGCGGTTTCAATGAAATCGGTGAAAAACAGGCAACACCCCGGCGCGCATTCGGGGGCAAAACGAAAGGGGGCCGCGCAACCGCGGCCCCCCGTCCATGATCAGTTCATGGTGATGTATTTGACCTTTGGCTGGTCTTCTGGGTCAACCTCGATCCCGACACCTTCACCCATGCCCCAGTTCAGGACCTGGTGGTGCAGCGGGATATAGAGCTGCTCGTCCTGCACCACGCGCCAGATGGCGGCGATGTCTGCGTTGCGGGCTTCCAGATCGGTGTTCGAGGCCAGCGATTTGATCTTGGCATCCAGATCATCATTGTCGAACCCGGTGCCGTTCCATGTGCCGATGTCGCTTTCACGACCGTGGACCAGGAAGTTGAAGATGTATTCCGAGTCGTATGTCGGCACACCCCAACCCAGCATGTAGAAGTCGGTTTGCCCGTCGGTGATCAGCGGGAAGTGCTGTGCCTTGGGCTTGGCATCAAGGTTCACAGTGATGCCGATCTGGCCCAACATGCCAACAGCCGCCTGACAGATCGCTTCATCGTTGATGTAACGGTCGTTGGGGCAGTCCAGACGGATCGAGAAGCCGCTGTCATAACCCGCTTCGGCCAGCAGCGCCTTGGCGCCGTCGATGTCGGTCGAGGATTCGCCGTCCATCGCCTCGGTCCAGCCATTGACGAAGGGCGGTGCGATCATGCCGGCGGGCTGGGATTGGCCGCGCATCACGACCTGACGGATCGCATCACGATTCATCGCCATCGACATGGCCTTGCGCACACGCACATCGGCCAGCGGGTTTGCGCCATCCACGTTGTCGGCCTCAATGTCATCCGCACCCTGGTTCATGCCAAAGAAGATCACGCGGTTCTGTGGGGCCTGCTTGACCACCAGACCGTCGGCGGAGTTCACGCGTTCAAGGTCCTGCACCGGCATGTCCTGAAGGAAGTTGATCTCGCCCGACAGCATGGCTGCGACGCGGGTCGCGGCGTTCTGGATGGGGGTGTAGACGATCTCGGTCACTTCCATCGGGAACTGGTCGATGCCCCAATAGTTGTCGTTGCGGGTCATGACGGTTTTCACGTCAGGCTCGCGGCTTTGCAGGATGTAGGGGCCTGTGCCGTTGGCGTTCGTGGTGGCATAGGTGATCTCGCCGCCCTCAAAGTCCTGCACATCGACGGTGTTGTTCGCCTCGGTCCAGTCCTTGTCCATGATGAACAAGTTGGTCAGGTTCGAGGGCAGGATCGGGTTTGGACCGTCCGTAACCATCTCGATTGTGTAGTCGCCAACTGCGCGCACTTCGGTGATCGAGCCGATCAGCTCTTTCATATCCGAATTGGTGGATTTGG
>NZ_JBYNDP010000157.1:0-7669 GCF_059783535.1 Tateyamaria sp.
GGTGGGGCCAGTGTGCCCGCCAACCTCAAGCTGAGTGCATTTCAGTCTCTGATCGGGGACAATACCAACAACCTTTGCACGCCATCGCCCGCCGAGGATCTGATCGGCCGTATTGTCGGCCCCTACGTGCAAGCAGCCCCTGACCCGGATCAGCCGGCCATGCTGGCGGCTGTTGATGAGGCATTGTCCGGTGCGATGCGTGCGATCCTGCATCATCCGGACTTTCAGGCAGTCGAGAGCACATGGCGTTCGTTGGAGCTTTTGGCCCGCCGGATCACTACAGGCGCGGGACTTGAGATCGTCCTGTACGATATGTCGGCAGAGGAATGGGCCGCTGATCTGGCATCACAGGAAGATCTAGCGCAAACCGGCCTCTTTCAGATGCTGGCTGAAGAGCCGCGCCTCGATGATGCTCAGGGCCCACTGTCTGCAGTTTTCGGGCTCTACACTTTGGAAGAAACGCCGCCCCACGCGGATCTAATAGCACGCATGGCCAAGATCAGTGACTGGATGAATGCGCCTTTCCTAACAGCAATATCCGAGAACTTTCTGGATACCCCCAAGCACGAACGCCATCCGCTGGTGGCCCGCTCCTGGGACGGACTGCGCGCGATGCCTGAGGCGTCGTATGTCGGACTGGCTGCGCCACAGTTTTTGCTGCGCTTGCCCTATGGCGCCAGAACAGAACCTGTGGATCCGTTTGATTTCGAGGAATTCACGCTGCGCGATGGTCTCAAAGGTATGTTATGGGCCAACCCCGTCGTCCTGTCGGCCATCCTGCTTTGTGAAACGGTGAACCAAAAGGGCAAGGCGATGCAATTGGGCGACGTGATGTCGGTGGGTGATCTGCCACTGCATCACATTACCGATCAGCACGGCGATCAGGTTGCCCTGCCATGTACTCGTCGGTTGCTGAACACGCGCACAATGGCAGAGGTGGTCGCCCGCGGTTACATCCCGCTCTTGTCGATCAAGGGCCGTACCGAAGTTCGCCAAGGGTCGTTTCAGGGGCTGGGTCCCGGTATGTTGGCAGGCCCGTGGGGACAAAGCGCGGGCGCTGGCACTGGATTAGGCGGGGTCAAATCCACACTCGATGTCACGCGAGAGGTATCAGATTACCCAGAAGACGGCATTGACTTTGGTCCATCCCGTCCTGGCGGAGCGGGCGAGGACTATGACGATCAATTTGCCCAAGAGGAAGATGACACAGACGACGGCGATGACCTCGGCTTTGGTGATGATGACGACGATTTGGGTGGCCTTGATCTAAGCGACGCTGACGATGCCGACGATGACCCGGGCGATGACCTTGATGGGTTGCTTGCTGGCTTCGGTGACGATGATGACGACGATCTGGGTGGCATTGATTTAAGTGAAAATGACGATGCCGATGATGGCTCGGAAGACGAACTTGATGCGTTGCTTGCCGGGTTCGGTGACGATGATGGCGCCGAGGGCGAAAACGACGACGACATGGACCCCGCGCTTGCCGCGCTGATGGAGGATCTGTGATGCGCGAGATCCTCACGCCGCATGTGGATCCCTGCTGTCGGGAGGTATGCTGAATGTCCAAAGATATCCTGTTGGAAAACCGGCCCGCGACGCTGATCCTGCCGAACCGTATCAAGGGTTATCTGGTGCGCTCGCAGATTGATGAGGCCCTGGGCGAAGTCCCTCTGATGACAGTCGAATTCATGTCCACGGACCTCGACCTTGATTTGCAAAAACTGGTCGGCGAACGAATGCGGATCGACTTGGACGCGCCCAACAAGAAGACTCGCTATTTCCAAGGGCGATGTGTGTCAGCTGAATTTCTGGGTGCATCGGGCAGCCAGGGGTATTTCCGTGCTGAGTTGCGTCCTTGGCTGTGGTTTCTGACGCAAACGAACAACTGCCGCATATTTCAAGACAAAACGGTTATCGAGATCATCAAGGATGTCTTTGGCGCGCACGGTTTTTCGGACTTCAAGGACAAGACCAAGCATCGTTTTGAAAAGCGGCCCTACTGCGTCCAATACCGCGAAAGCGATTTCGCCTTCATCTCGCGGCTGATGGAAGAGGAGGGTGTTTACTACTTTCACCAGTATGATCAATCCCGCGAAACGCTGATTCTCGCTGATGACTCGAGCAGCCACGAGCCCCTGACAGATCACGGACAGCTCAATTACTTTGTGCGTGCCGCCGATATGTTTCGGGACGAGGATCACATCTACGAATGGCGCGGCTCAGAGCAGATACGGCCCGGAAAGGTGTCGTTGCAGAGCTATGATTTTGAAAAGCCCAAGACAGACCTGGCAAGCGTCAAATCGGTATCCAAAGGGCGCCACATGCACAATTCCTATGAAGTGTATGACTACCCGGGTCGCCATGATAGTGCTGGAACAGGTGAGCATCAGGCCCGTGTAAAAATGGAAGGAATTGCGGCCCAGGCCCACCGAGCCCGCGCCGTAGGTAGCGTCCGCCAGATGGCTGTCGGCGCAAAATTCCGACTGAACAAGCACCCCCGCAAGGCGGAGAACGGTGAATACCTCGTTGTTCGCGCCCAACATCAAATCCAGCTCGATGTGATGGTTGAAGACCGCGATATCGTTGAGGCCATTCTGGGCCCGGTGCTGGACTTCGATTCCGAAACCAACCCCGATCTCTATCGTTGTAACATCGAAGTGCAGCCCGCCCGCGAGCCCTATCGCTCAGGGCAGCACACGCCGCGGCCAGAGAATCCTGGCGTGCAAACCGCCGTAGTCGTCGGTAAGGCCGGTGAAGAGGTTTGGACCGACACGTTTGGCCGGGTGAAGATCCAGTTCCATTGGGATCGTGACGGAAAACGGGATGAAAAATCCTCGTGCTGGGTCCGGGCAGCCATGCCCTGGAGCGGCAAGGGGTGGGGAATGATGGCTGTCCCGCGCATCGGTCAAGAGGTTGTTGTCCAATTCGAACAGGGCGATCCCGACCGACCCATCATCACCGGGATGGTGTACAACGGCGATACCAAACCTCCGTTCCCGCTCCCAGGAAATGCCACGCTGCTGGGTCTCAAAACCAATAGCTCCAAGGGCGGGAATGGCTTTAGCGAACTGGTGTTTGAGGACAAGAAGGGTTCCGAGTTTGTTCGTTTGCAGTCAGAACGGGACTTCAAACAGATCATCAAGAACAATGCCGAGATCGAGGTTGGGTTGGCCCATAAAGACAAGGGATGGCTCAAACAGACAATCCATGGCGACAAAACCGAAACGATTGGCGGGAACGACAACACGCAGGTTGACGGTACGCACGGCTTGACGGTTGCCAAAAGCGCAGAAATCGACGTGGGCGCGGCGCTCAGTCTGACAGCAAAGTCCAAGATCACTTTCAAATGTGGTGGCGCAAAGATCGAGATGACGCCGTCCGGGATCACGATTACTGCACCACAGGTCGAAGTGAAAGCTGCTGCCACGGCCAAGATCAACGCTGGCGGTCAACTGGCACTTGAAGGAAAGGGAATGCTCAAGCTCGAAGGCGGGGGTATGACCCAGTTGAAATCCTCCGGCATATTGATGGTCAAGGGCAGCTTGACGATGATCAACTAGGGGTGCGCGCGATGTCTGACCCTTCATTTGAGGATCTTCGTAAATTGTCGAAGGGACCGGCGGGCCGTGTCCTTGCGCAGCACAATGTGCGTTTGCAAACCGAACTGAAAAGCCCGGCAGGTGCAACTGCCGCGGCGATCCTGTTGGAGCTGCAGGGCAAGGGCGCAGAGCTCGATATGATGCAGGTGCTGGCCCACACGCTGCCGCCTCGTGAGGCAACGTGGTGGGCGTGCCTTGCAGCGCGCGAAATGGGGGCTGAGACCCGTGCCGTCGCCGCGGCTGAGGCTTGGGTTCGCCAGCCCGGTTTTGAAACACGCCTGGCCGCTCGCGAGGCGTTGGATTCCGCAAATCAGGACGACGACACCGCCTTTTGCGCCATGGCAGCGTGCTTTGCCGATGGCACGATGGGCCCCGGTGAATTCGATGATCATCACGCCCCGCCCGGCGCCGTGGGCGCTGCCGTCTACGGGATGCTTTTGATCGCGCTTTTTGCGGATGAGACTGCCGTGACCACCCGCGGCTCGCTCTTTCTGAAGCGTGGCTTGGATATTGCTCGCGGCGGCAATGGTCACAGTGAACCAAATTCGGACTAGGCGGCACTAACCTAACGAACCGCCAGCGCGCCAAGCCCTGGCACAACCGCCAACCCGAACGAGGTCGAGCCATGACGTTGCCCGCCGCCCGTGTTGCAGACATGCATGTCTGCCCGATGCTGACCGGTGTGGTGCCGCATGTGGGCGGACCCATCGTGACACCGACTCCGACGGTCCTAATTGGAATGATGCCTGCAGCCACAGCCACGGCGATGGCGGTCTGCGTCGGTCCGCCGGATATCGTAGCCAAAGGTTCGACGACCGTTCTGACCGGCAAGAAACCACAGGCCCGGCTGGGGGATACATGCGCCCATGGCGGAGCGATCGTCATGGGTTGCATGACTGTGTTGGTCGGCGGGTGATGACCATGTCCCTATCCTTGAAAGCGCATCACCCCAACCTGCCGCATGACGTCTCTCTCAAAGCGACGATGATGGCCGACACGATCACGATCGGACGCGGCGTGGACAATGACCTCGTGCTGCCTGATCCGGATCGTCATCTGTCCAAACAACACTGTGTCGTCGAGCGGAGCGCTGATGGCTTTGCCGTCAGGGATATGTCGACCAATGGCACGTTCCTCAACTATCAGGACGACCGGCTCGAGGCTGGACCCACACCGGTGAACGCGGGCGATGTGATCCTTGTGGGCGAGTTTGAGCTTGTCGTGAGTATCAGCGAGGCGCCTGCGGATGCAGTCTCGACCAGTGCTGAGCCGGATCTGCCGGGTACGTCGATCAGTGATGCAAACCAGCTCGAGCTGGATCCGTTGGGAACGAGCCACGATGATGATAGTGCGTTTCTGGATGCGTTGCTGAGTGAGCCCACCTCAGCTGCGCCGTCCGTGATCAGTGATCCCATTGACGCGCTGCTCCACGATGGACCTCAGATGGGGGCGAGCGCACCTGACCACACGCCTGCAGCGCAAGATCATTTTGTGCCGCCTCGAGCCCTGAATGCGGTCATTCCTGACGATTGGGATGACAGTATGGTGTCACCGCCTGTCGAGGGACCGCCTCACGTTGACCCGGAACAAACGTCGCAGCACGGGTCGGCGCCTGATCCAACTCCGTTGCCCCCAACGCAATCACAAAACACCGACGCGGATGCCGCGGTGCAGGCCTTTGTGGCAGGCCTGGGGGTAACGGGCCTTCAGATCGCAACGGAACAGACCGAAGAGGTGATGGGTCGTATGGGGCGGGTGATGGCCGCAATGATCGCTGGCATGCGAGAGATCATGATGACGCGTGCCGCTCTCAAGAGCGAAATGCGGGTGGCGCGTACGATGATCGCGCCGGATCAGAACAACCCGTTGAAGTTCTCTGTCAGCGTCGAGCAAGCCATCGAGGCGATGCTTAAACCCGCAGGGCGCGGATATCAGGACCCCGAAAGGGCGACCGCCGAGGTGTTGTACGACATCAAGACCCACGAGGTTGCCACAATGACCGGTACGCAAGCTGCGCTGACAGACCTTCTGTCGCAGCTTGCACCCGAAGAAGTGTCGGCGCGGATCGAAAAGAAGCGAGGGTTTCTGAGCAACCGAAAGGCGCAGCTCTGGGACGCCTACGTGCGTCATCATTCTGAACTGATCCGTCAGACCGAAGACGACTTTCAATCAACGTTCGGCAAGGCGTTTTCCCGCGCCTACGAACAACAGATCACCAAGCTTTGAGGGGAAAGACATGTTTAACCGCACTACACTTCTCGTAATCGCGATGGCACTAGCGGCCCTTGCAGGCTGTGCGGAGCGTGGCCCAGCACCCACGACCGTAGCTTTGTCGATCACCGGAGCGGCGGACATGAACGGCGGCGCACCTGCGCAGGTCAAAGTCTACTACCTGAGTGACACTGCAGCTTTTGGCTCCGCAGACTTCTTTGCTGTTTTTGAGGAACCGGAGGCGACGCTGGGCGGTGATCTGGTGGCCCTGAGTCCATTCAGCCTCGCACCGGGGCGAACGGTGAATGATGCGCAGAGTTTCGTTAGTCCACCCGCTGCCGTGGGGGTAGTAGCCGCCTTTCGCGATATCAACGGCACATTCCTTGCGGTCCGTCCCCTCGTTCCAAATGCACCGAACCCGGTCCAGGTGACGCTGACCGGCAATCGCGTCGCTATTCGCTGACGCGCGCCGAAGGAGCGAACCCGAAATGTCTTGGCAAAACAAAGTTGTGTGGCAAGAGGGGCTGTTCCTTCAACCTCACCATTTCCAGCAGCAAGATCGCTACTTGGAAGCCTTGGTGGCCGGGGTGGCCGGCTCGGTCGCGCCCTATGCCTGGGGTGTGCAGAAGCTGACCCTCGATACTGAACTGCTGCGGTTGGGCAAGATCGCTGTGACATCGGCCTCTGGCCTGACCCCGGATGGCGCTGTGTTTCGAATCCCTGAAGTGGACGCCCATCCTGCGGCTCTTGATGTGCCGGAAACGGTGAAGGACGCGGTCGTTTTCCTGACCGTGCCAACGCGACGTCAGGGCGCAACTGAGGTGGACCTCACGGATAATCCGGCTGCGCGTTCGCGCTACGCGCCAAGCGAAATCGAAATCGCCGACAGCACTGGTCGCGACCGTCGGTCTGTCGACCTCGCCGTTGGCAAGTTGCGAATGATGCTGGCGCTGGACGTGGACGAATTGACCGATCGGCTCGCCATCCCCATCGCCCGTATCATCGAGGTTCGTGCTGATGGCGAAGTTGTCTTGGACAAAGGGTTTATGGCGTCATGCCTTGATGCTCGCGCCGCACCTCCGCTTCATGACTTCCTTCAGGAACTGGAGGGGCTGTTAAGCCACCGTGCTCAAGCGCTGTCTGGGCGGCTCAGCCAAACGGGTGGAGCCAAGGGCGTGGCTGAAATCTCCGATTTCCTCCTCTTGATCGCAGTGAACGCGGCACTGCCCCAGATCCGCCATCTGTTGAGCATTGAAAATGCCCATCCCGCGCAAATCTATCAGCACCTCGTGGGGCTTGCCGGCCAGTTGGCAACGTTCATGACGGTGGACAAGATTGCGCCGGAGTTCCCAATCTATCGCCACTCCGATCTGACCAGTGTGTTTCAGCCGGTGATCCGGGCTTTGCGTGAAAATCTCAGCATGGTTCTTGAGCAAAACGCCGTCGCGATTCCGCTGCAGGCTCGGAGCTACGGTGTTTCCGTGGCGATGGTCGAGGATAAGTCCCTTTTGACCAGTGCCAATTTCGTGTTGGCCGCCAAGGCCAGTGTTCCGCCCGAAAGCGTGCGCAGGCACTTTGCCTCTCAGGCCAAACTGGGGCCGGTAGAGGAAATCCGCCAGTTGGTGAACTCTGCACTGCCAGGTGTTGATCTGCGCGCTTTGCCCGTGGCGCCGCGTCAGGTGCCGTACCACGCCGGCGTTGTCTACTTCGAACTCGACCGTACGAACCCGTACTGGAAGCAGATGCGCGACTCCGGTGGGCTGGCGATTCATGTGGCGGGTGAGTTCCCGGATCTTGAGATGGAGCTGTGGGCGATCCGTTGATGCGGACCCGTGCAGGAGAGATGAAGATGA
>NZ_JBYNDP010000023.1:0-39537 GCF_059783535.1 Tateyamaria sp.
CCGTAGAAGTGCCGCCCCGTTGGCGCGCGCAGGGTTTGGGTCACGTCACCGGTGCCGCAGTCAATCACCTTTGCGAAGGTGCCGGGGCGGCGGGCAATGGCAACGGCTTCTGCCAAGTGGGGATGCGCGGCGGCGGCATGACCGCGGGAAGGCAGGGGAACGCGAAAAGCCATGTCGCCCGCGGTAGTGAGCCCGACAAGCAAGTAGCGCCCCTCGCGGTCCATGGTGGCGCTGAGCGCGATCGGGTTTCCCACATCTGCCCATCCGAGTGTGGGGGTGAGCGAGGCCGAGGTCAGTCCGGCCAGAAAGGCACGACGAGAGGGCATCAATCCCCGTCGAGCGCGTTGAACCCCGCGCTGATGCCAAGTGGTGTTCCGATCTCGCCTATGACGGAGACCTGCACCGCACGTACAGCCTGTTGCAGCACCTCGACCTTGAAGCGTTCCGCGGGGTCTGCCACGCCTGCCAATGCGGGATCGTCCAGCGCATCGGCCCGCGCTTGTGCCTCGGCAAAGGCGGCGCTGGTCGCACCCAGATCTGCGTCGGTCATCGCTGCGGCCAGCCGTTCCAGGGCGGCCAGCTGCAATTCGATGTGGCGAAGGGATCGTTCCGAACGCCGCGCTTCGGCCCGGCGGGGTCTGGGTCGGTCGAAGGTGCCTAGAGGTCGACCAAGGCGTTGATCATGCAGGAATTCAAGACCTGTGGACAATGCCGTGTAGAGGGCACGGCGTGCCTCTGTCTCGCTTTGAAAGCGGGTGTTGCCGTCTGTGCCTGCCGTCAGCATCTGATCTGCAAATTCGGGCCATGCGGCGTTCAGGCTGTCGGACTTTAGCGCCAGACCAGTGGCGATGGCCTGCGTCAGACGACAGGCGTAGTCCGCATCGGGCTGCGGTTCATATAGCATCTGTTCAAGGGCGGTGAACCCCTGCGCCGCGGCAGAAACGTCGCCAAACGCCTCGGGTTGATCGACGATGGGGTCGGCTGCTGTGGTCAGGCGCGCAAGTGCTTTGCCAGTGCTGTTCTTGGGGTCGGGCCAGAATGACATGGCGAGTGTTAGAGCCTGATCTTCCAGCGGACCGACATGGATGTGACTGATGCTGATCCAAGCGTCGTAGGCAGCATGAAACGCCGGTTGAAGCGCATCGGGGGTGCAATCGGCCTGTGCCGCGTCTGCAAGCTTCGCCGTTTCGTCCGCAAGGCGCGCGTAGCCGGGCAGAATGTGGTCCTCGATTGCCATCCGCACATCGGCATGAGCGGGCAAGGCAAGGAACGGCAGGATGAGGGCAAGGCGCATGTCAGAGGCTTTCAAGAAAACGGATCAGGGCGGCGCGATCAGGCGGGGGCATGTCGATGACCGTTTGTTTGTGAGGTTCTGCCTCGCCACCGTGCCAGAGCACCGCTTCGAGCAGGTTGCGCGCCCGTCCGTCATGTAGGAAGAAAGTGTGCCCGGACACGGTTTCTGTCATACCGATCCCCCAGAGCGGGGGCGTGCGCCATTCCAGACCATTTGCCCGCCCTTCGGGCCGGTTATCGGCCAGACCGGGCCCCATGTCGTGTAAAAGCAGGTCGGTGTAGGGCCAGATCAGTTGAAAGCTTTGTTCGGGTTGACCATCGAGCCTGTGGGTGACGTGTTTGGGTGTGTGGCAGGAGATACAGCCGGTCTCGTAAAACACCTGCTTGCCCCGCAACACTTGCGGATCGTCAATGTCACGCCTCGCGGGCACGCCAAGGTTCGAAGAATAGAACGACACCAGTTCAAGTCCCACATCCCCGATCTCTGCATCATCATGCGCGGCTGTATTGCCGTTGGGGGCCGTGCGGCACTTGGTCTGCGATTCAGTACAGTCGCCATAGCCTGCGGGATGCAACGTGGTTGAAATGCCGATGTCGCCGGAAAAGGCGCCTGCCGATTGTTCCCAGACAGAGGGCTTGCCCGCTTTCAAGCCGAACCGCCCCAGCATTGGCACACCGTATGCGTTGGACATGACGATCTGGGCTTTGCCGGAGATGCCATCACCATCCGCGTCATCCGGGTCGGCCAGTGCGAGGATGTCCGCCGCGGGGATCGCGTCGAGCAGGCCCAACCCGATCATTTGCGGGGCCACGCGCGGACTGAGCATGACATCTGGGTGCAGCGGGCCGTAGCCGAGGTTGGTGAGGTCATAGGTGGGGTGTCGGAGGGAAGCGGTTTCGCCGCCCGAGAGCGCGATGGCTTCTTCGGTGTAGATGATCTGCAGCTTTGCCTCTGCATCAACCCCTGCGACCGAAAAGTCTTGAATCTGGCCGCCGTAGTTCGGGTCGGGCTGGGTGGCGATGTAGCCCGCAATGTCTTCAGCAAATGCCCCACCAGGAATGGATACACGCATGAGCATGGACGTTGCGTTGTCGTCTGGCCCGGCAGGTGGATGACCGCGCCCGTCTTTCAGGTGACACCGTTGGCAGGAGCGCGCGTTGAAGAGTGGCCCCAGCCCATCGGATGCAAGCGTGGACGACGGGGACGACACCCACAGTTTTTTGAACAGACCGTTGCCAACTTTGAAATCCAGCTCTTTTTCAAAGCTGATATTGCCCGATGGTTGACTGAACGCGTTGCGCGTGTCGCTGACGCGCACGGATGCGGCTCCGGCAGGATTGTTTTCGAATTGTTCGGCTTTTGTGAAGTCGGTGGTTGGCTGCGTGACGGCCGAGATGCGCTCGGCCTCGGCCGCCGTTCTTGGAATCACAGGCAGGTGTAAGTCTGTGAGTTCGGCTGCTGCAGCCGTAGGTAATGTCAAAAGTCCGACAAGTACAGTCGGGAATATGCTTGTGATCTTGCTCATAGCTTATAAATATACTCAGGAATTTGTATTGGCGAGGTGATTCCTGCCTCGAACCCTTGGAGAGACCTGCGACATGGTGCCCTTGCGATTGGATATGGTAGCTGAACCGCGGCCCGTTCGGCCCGTGTCTGCCGAGGCATTCGCCTTTATCAATCACTTGCGTTTCATGTCGATGTCGTGCCGGTCCAAACCGCGTGCGGACTTGTTTGAAGCCTGCGCGCTGTTGCATGTGACCCGCACCGCTTCGCAGGAGGCCCATGCCGAAGCTTTGATGCGCTGTTTGAGCCAAGCGCTTGGAAAACCGGCGCGCTTGCATGCGCCGGGGACGCTCGAGATGTCCTTTGACGAGACTTGGCTGATACAGCTCGGCCAAGCTGCAGTGCGCCAGGACGAGGCAAGCGTCGGCTTTCTGTTGAGGTCACGCGTGCTGCCGGAACACCGTCGTTTGGTCCGGTTTCTGGTGGGTCGCATTTCAGAGTATTTTTCTCTGGTTTAGAATAATTCTAAAAATCTCTTGCCTATCTGATTTGGCTGCCTAGTTACTGTTGGGCAAGCCAGCCAGCACCGTGCAAGCCAGCATCATAATTGAAGAGGATTGTAGGGATGACCCAAACAGCTGTTGCGCTGTCTACCGATGCGCGTGCCGCCATTGCCGAAGCACTGAACCAGTCTGTTGCGGAGACCGCCGTGACGACAATGTTGGCGCAGAATTTCCACTGGAATGTAAAAGGCATGGCCTTTGGCCCGCTGCACGACCTGTTTCAGAAAATTTACGAGGATCATTTTGCCGCGCAGGACGATCTTGCGGAACGTATTCGCGCGATTGATGCCCATGCCGAAGGCACGCTGGCGGGCATGATCGCAAGGTCCAAGGTCAAGGAGCATGAGGGTCACGCGACCGACAAAGAGATGATCAAAATCATGCAGGAAGCGCAGGAAACGCTGGCTGCTACTCTGGCGGGGTGTGGTGAACTGGCGGCTGAGCATGGTGACACCCTGACTGAGGATCTGTGTATCGCGCGCGGTCAAGAGCACGAAAAGTTCGCCTGGTTCCTGCGGTCGCACCTGGCCTAGGCCATTTCCGATCTGCACAAGGGCAAAGGACGCCACCCAGATTTCCAGCCACCATATTGGCAGCAAGATTTCAAGGCAGCGACCCAAGCGGAGGTCAAGCCACGTTCGTGACAGCGGCGTTTGGCTTGACCTTTCTTTTTTGGCGGTGTGTGTACCCCCGCGTCAATTCAACGGCACGACCGAATGGAATGGCGGGGCGAGCTTCACCGCATTGACGCAGACGGCCTTATCTTCGAAAGCATTGTCGATCCGGCACGCTCCGATCACCATCTGGTAGCTCTCTACCTGTGTTTCCGTGGCAGAGCAGGGGGCGTTCGGGGTTTCAAACGTGGCGGATGCCACCGCGCCCGGCGCGACGTTCATGAATGACGCCCCCTTGGAGCGTCCAACCTGCGTATCTCCGACATAGTTGAGGAAGAAGGCATTGATTTCGGTGAGCGTCGTCGCGGCCTGGTTCGTCAATTCGACGGTGATCGTACAGTAGTAGTCGCGCTTGCCGATATCGGTCAGGGCAAGCTGGTAGTCGGCCAGTGCGGGACTGGCAAAAATGGTGCATACAGCAATCAGTCGACGGAGCATGGTTTGTCCTAGCCGTTTTAGCCTCAGGCCACATCCCGGACTGCGGCGACCGGTTTGACCTTTTTCTTGAGACACTTGCGCAGATATTGTGGTGCCCAGTGGCGATATCTGCCCAAGCGGGATTGTTGACCGATCAGCATCTCGACAAATGCTTTGCGGTGTTTGTCCTTTTTCAACTGCTTGAACATCGACTTCTGTGTCTTGGTCATCGAACAGCCGATACAATGCCCTTCGCGTTTGAACTTGCACACGTCGATGCAGGGGCTTTGGGTCTTGGCCATTCTGAAACCTCGCTGTTGCTGGGCTGAGCTGGGTATTCTGGTCTGGATTTACAACGCGCGCACCGGAAACGCGGAAACATCCGGTGCGCGCGAGGTGGCCACCCGGAGGATGGCGGTGTGCGCGGTGGGATTTAGGGAACGCCGCGGCCGCGCACGGGGAGCTATTATTGGAACACAGCGTCTGGGTTATCGAGGCTGTCGGAGCCTTCGAATTCGATCGCGTCCACACCAAGCGCTGCGACCGCCCGTTCGATCGAGCGGGTTTGGTCTACCAGCGCGTCCACCGCACCCATGATCAGGGCTTCGCCCGCTTCATTGCCGCGTTCGAGCATCATGTCATAGGCGAACCCGGCTTCGGCGGCGGTTTTCATTTCGGACATTTCCAGCATGGTCGCATCCAGCTTGGCGCGCAGTTCGGTGTCGATACCCGCGTCAGCGGCTGCCACCAGCGACGACAGGCTCTCGCCGGACACCACGGTGCCGTCGATGGACGTGTAGCTGCCCAGGTAGACGTTGCGGATGCCAAGTGCGTCATAGAAGTGGCTGTTATGCGTGTTGTCCGAGAAGCAATCATGCTCTTCCTCGGGGTCGTTCAACAGCACGCCAAGGCGCATCCGTTCACCGGCCTGTTCGCCATAGCTGAGCGAGCCCATGCCCGTCAGAATCGTGCTGATCCCGGCGTTTTCGTCTGCGGTCAGTTGGGTGCGGGCGTCCCCGCCGTCCTGCCATTGCGCGACCATCCATTCCAGGTCGGACACCAGCAGCTCCGTTGCTGCTGTCAGATAGTCTGCGCGGCGGTCGCAGTTTCCGCCTGTGCATGCATCACCCGCGGCGTAGTCTGTCCAGGCGCGGTTGCCTGCACCTGCGTCGTGGCCGTTCAGATCCTGGCCCCAAAGCAGAAATTCGATGGCGTGATAGCCGGTCGCCACGTTTGATTCCACACCGTCCGCTTCGTGCAGCGCGCCTTCGAGCAGCTCGGGTGTGATGGCCGAGGCATCAACGGTTTCGCCCGACAGTGTGAAGGTCGCGTTCGCCACGACGTTCAGCACGGCATATTCGTTTTCATCCGTAGCCCCGCCATAGGAGGCGTCCACGTAGTCGATCAATCCTTCGTCCAGCGGCCAGGCGTTTACCTTGCCTTCCCAGTCATCGACGATGGCGTTGCCAAAGCGGTAAACCTCTGTTTGCTGATAGGGCACGCGAGACACCAGCCATGCCTCTTTCGCGGCTTGCAAGGCTTCGGCCGAAGGGTTTACCGTCAGGTCGTTTACCGCTGCCAGCAGTGTTTGAGCCGTGGTCAGGCTGTCGGTGTATTTGGCAAGCGCAATATCAGCATAATTGTCTAAAACGGCCGCCTTGTCCGCAATTGCGGGGGCTGCTGCCAATAGCACTGTCCCGAGTGCCGTGGTCATTGTCAGTTTCATAGGTGGCTTTCCCTTAATTTGTTTTCTGACGGGTTAGTGCAGAAGCACTTCTTTGGGTGCGTCTGCGGGTGAAAATGGTTTGTGAATGCGCCGGATCGCGGTGCCGACTTCGCCCGCCATAAGGGCGATGTGCTCGGCGTGTGCTGGACCCGACAGCAGCGTTGCAATCAGCGCTGCGTCGTTCAGATGTCCGTCAGATGCCGTGCGGACGAGGTGCACGAAAACGCATTCATCCGATCCAACGCAATTGCACCCCACCTCGTGCCGAACCAGCGGGCGGGAGGCCGTGCGGATAATCTTTTTCACGAGGCTTTCGAAATCTTGCCAGGCACGGTCGGCTTCGGGTGCGGGGAACACATTGCTGTAGTCCTTGCGCGCTTGCGACTTCCCAACGGGACCTTCGCACCACAAGCGCAGGTTCAGGACAAGGTTGGCTTCCCATTCGTCCATGCGATTGAGGGCTGCGACGGCGGCACCACCGCGGGCATGATGTGCATTGTTCATTTTGTGAGTATCAACTTGCCGGCGCGGGTGATGCGCAGGTAGTAGACCTGTCCATCCAGTACGATGGACGCTTGCACGCCGTCCTTGATCAGATCGCGGGCGTCATAGGTATCGATCTGCTGCGGGTCGGGCGCTGTTGTTGTGTTCGGGACCTGTGTCATCGCATTCATGATGCTCGCTCCAGATGATCAAGCATGCGCTCAAGACATTGATCATCGCCGTAGAGCCCACCAAGGGCACCCTGCAGCAGTTCCTGGCAGCACGGCTTTTCACAGCACCTGCGGGCTCTCTCGCGTTTGCTTTCCTGTCGTCTCACCATGTCTCACCTCCTGTTGGGTCAGCGGCGTCCGGGCTGCCCAAATTGGGTGGCTGAGACTCATTGCAGATATGTTGATTGTTTTTGTCGGGTACGTCAATCCTGACAATTCCAGTAGGAAAAGAAAAGGCGCGGTGAAAGACCGCGCCTTGATCATTTTTCAGCGTTTAGGCGGAATTACTCCCAGCCCACCTCGTTAAAGATCTTCTGAGCGGTGGGCACGTTCTTGGCTACCTCGGTCAGATCCACATCGTCCGGGCGGAACAGGCCGAGGGTCGCCACCGATGGGCTGAGACCTACACCAGGAACAGCCGGGTATTCGTCATTGCCGGCCGAGAAATATTGCTGTGCCTGATCGCTGGCCAGATATTCCATGAACGCGATTGCGTTTTCCTTGTTCGGAGCGTTTGCAGCAACGCCTCCACCGGACAGGTTCATGTGTGCGCCTTCGGCATTCTGCGCGGGGAAGACCCAGCCAATGTTGGCGCGGGCATCGGCAGGCAGTCCATCGACGTCTTTGCGGATGGCGCGGGCGAAGTAATAGGTGTTCGAGATCGAAATGTCGCATTCACCGGACACCAGGCCACGCAGTTGATCGGTATCACCGCCCTGAGGTGAGCGGGCAAAGTTATCGACCACACCCTGTGCCCAGCCCTTGGCAGCTTCTTCGCCGTAGTTCTGGATCACAGCCGACAGCAGTGTTTGGGAGTAAACGTTTGAAGACGAGCGGTGACACACTTGGCCTTTGTAGGCAGGGTCCGCCAGATCCACATAGGTCGCGGGCGGGTTTGCCACATCATTTTTGTCGTAAAAGATGATCCGCGCGCGCTGGCTGAAGCCGAACCACTGATTGTCGCCGTCCTGCAGGTTGGCGGGGATACGCGCTTCGAGCGTTTCGCTGTCGATCGACTGCAACACGCCTGCATCCTTCGCGCGCTCAAGGCGAGAAGTGTCGACCGTCAACAGGATATCCGCGGGCGAGTTGGCACCTTCGGCCTTCATCCGCTCGATCAGCTCGTCAGCCTTGCCTTCGATGCGGTTGATGGTGATGCCGGTGGCTTCAGTGAAATCCGAATACAAACGTTCATCGGTGTCATAGTGGCGCGACGAATACAGGTTCAGTTCACCTTCGGCCGCAGCGCTGGTGGCGGTGATGGCCGCAGCAGCAAGGGTGACGAAATAGGTTCTAGCAGTCATGGAAATACTCCCTGTTCCCACAGATCTTAATCTTACAGAAACAGTCAATTACAGTAGCCCCAGCGGAAAGCAAGCCTTTCCGAGCAAAATTGTCGGAAATGACTTGCAGAATCCTGAGTTTTTCTATCATCTTTCAACAACTAAGCCGCGAAACCGTTCGTATGCCCGGGAATTCTGTTCTGAATGGGGGCTCTGGCGATGTCACGAGATCTACCGGGGATACTGCAGCTGTTGGAATTTGCAGCCAAGTTTGCCGACGGCGTAAATCCTGATCTGCTGCGGGTGCGCACGCATCCAATGGATGCCTATTGCCACCGGGTCGTGCCTAGACACGGTCCGGCAAGCATCGCCGACGACATAGGCCGAACAGTCGAGGATGGGTATGATGGCTGATCGACCAAACAATTGCTGCCGCCGCGTGTCTCTGGGCGACACCTTACTGGAGGCGTTGAGCGTGGATACCGTTGAGTACGGGTTTCTGTCAGCCGCACGGTATTTCTGCGCATCCTTTTCAGCACCGCATGAAGCTATATGGGTGACGGCCATGCTTGGATCCGACCATTTCTTTCCCGGCCCCGATAGCGCCGAAAAGATGCGCAGGGCCTTGGCTGTCGTACACGAGATGCGCACGTGGCGCCGGTCGACCTTTCGCTTTTCCAATCCCCGTTGCCAAGGGTGTGCCAGCATTGTCACTGAAGACGAACGGCACCTGTTGCAACTGGTGCAGCATGCGCGGGCGCACCGTGTATCCATGCTGGCCTCATCGGCCATGCTTTTGTGCGAGGGCCATTCAACCGACCGCGTGATCGCCGCCGCGCGCGGCTTTGCCGATTGCGTCGGCGCTTCGACGCGCGACACGATCTCGGTGTGACCTCAGGCGTCTTCGACTTCGAACAGGGCAGGGATCGCGGGACAGGGCACCAGCTCATTATCAATCACATCCGCCAGCGTTGTGCGGTGAAGAAACAAGTATACATGCGCGCTGAGCCCTTCCCACAGGCGGTTGGACAAGCACTGGGCTTGCGTCCCTGACGCTCCGCCCTTGGCCCCGGCGCCCTGACGCAGCGCATTCACGGATTCGTCCACGGCGGTCAGCACAGCATCAATGCGGATGTCATGGGCTGAGCGGGCCAGCCTGTATCCACCGGCAGGACCACGCACAGATTTGACAAGTCCATGCCGCCTGAGCTTTGCAAAAAGTTGTTCGAGATATGGCAGGGATATGTCTTGCCGTTGGCTGATGTCATTCATCGATACCAGCCCGGTGTTTTGGTGGAAGGCGATATCAACCAGTGCGACCAGCGCATAACGCCCCTTTGTGCTGAGCTTCATGGTGCGTCTCCTTGTCTTGCAAAACTTGTGGTGCCGACCGCGTGGACGCTGTGTGGTAGCACGAAGGGCGCCATCCCTTGAGGCGCTGCGTTGACCCGCAGGTCGCATCCGTATGCGCGCGACAGCACCTCGTCCGTCATCACATCGACCGGGTGGCCCGCGGCCAGAACCTGACCTTCAGCCATGACAAGGACATGGTCCGCAAACAGTCCCGTCAGGTTCAGATCGTGCATTACAGCGACAACGCCGCCACCTGCGTGCGCGAAGTGTTGGGCGATCCGCATCACTTGCAATTGATGCGCGATGTCGAGACTTGAGACGGGTTCATCCAGAATGAGCCAGTTCGGTCCGGTGGCCGTCGCTGGTACCCAGACCTGGGCCAGAATGCGGGCCAGTTGCACCCTTTGCTGTTCGCCACCTGACAGTTCCTGATAGTACCGGTTGGCGTAGCCTGCGAGGCCCACCCGCGCCAAGGCCGCACTGGCGCGCCCTTCATGATCCGCTTCACTGCCCGAGGTCAGACCGATTTTGACCACTTCGATCGTGTGAAAGGGAAAGGCAAGTGTCGAGGCTTGTGGCAACACACCCCGCACCGCCGCCAGTTCCCAGGGTTGTGCGCGGGATACATCAATGTCGTTCAGGGCTATTGTGCCATCGTAAGGTAGGTCCCCGCATATCGCCTTGATCAGGCTCGATTTGCCGGACCCGTTTGGCCCGACGATTGCCGTCAGGGCCCCGGGCTGCGCATCAATGTCTAGCCCGTCGATGACGGTTTTGCGTCCATAGCGCACAGACAGGTTGCGCACGCACAGAGTCACAGGTCCACCATCCCGCGTTGGCGCAGCAGGATCCACAGGAACACAGGAGCGCCCAGCACTGCCGTGACGATGCCGATGGGAAGCTCTGCCGGGGCGATGATGACCCGTGCAATCACGTCGGCGAGCACCAGCAACAAGGCACCCAACAAGGCCGCATTGATCAGAAGCGGGCGGTGGTCAGGGCCGGTGGCCAGTCTGAGCAGATGCGGCACGACGATGCCGATAAACCCGATACCACCCGACACGGCGACCGCGGCCCCGGTCGCGGCCGCTACCGTCAGAATTGCGATGTTCTTGACCCGTTGGACGCTCAGCCCGATATGCGCCGCAGTCGCTTCGCCCAAGGCAAGCCCGTTCAATCCGCGCCCGAGGGTGGAGGCCGTCAGAATGGCGATCACAATGATTGGTCCGGCGGCAAGAACCTTGGCCCAGCTTGCGCCGCCAAGCGATCCCAGCCCCCAGAACGTTAGGTCCCGCAATTGCCGGTCGTCAGACATGTAGACGAGGATGCCCGACAAGGCCCCGGCCAATGCGCCAAGGGCAATGCCCGCAAGCAACATTGTCGCCACCGAAGTGCGCCCGCGCCGCGTCGACACGCGATAAAGCAACAGCGTGCTGCCCCATCCGCCCAGAAAGGCGGCCACCGGGACCAGTTGATCTCCGATCGTTAGTACGAGCCATGCAGGTGCAAATCCAACCAGGACAATGGCCGAGATCGCCCCCAAACCCGCACCGGCGCTGACACCCACCAATCCAGGATCCGCGAGCGGGTTGCGAAAGAGCCCCTGCATCACCGTGCCGCCCATGGCCAGCGCAGCCCCAACCAAAACTCCCAGCGCCAGCCGCGGTGCGCGAATGTCCCAAAGTACGATCGCCTCAGTCCGTGTCAGCGCTTGCCCCGTGATTACCTTTTGCAGCGCCGGGCCCAGTGACACATCGGTCGCGCCCACCGTCAGGCTGAACAGGCTGACAACCACAAGTGCGACTGCTAGCCAGACATGCATGTGCCGCGCCCGCGACACACGGCCTTGCGGTATATGATCTGCCAGCGCCAAGGGCGCTAGACCGGATAAAGGGCGCGGTTCAGCGCGGTGACTGCATCCGCCGTGCGCGGACCAAAGCCCAACAGGAACAGCCCATCCATGCGGACCACTTCACGATTGCGCGCAGCAGGCGTCGCCAGCAGAGCAGGCAACGCAAACAGTTCTTCATCGGTCGAAGCATGATCTCCGCTGCGATCCATCATCAGAATGACATCGGGCGCTGCAGCGCTGACGGCCTCGTCTGACAAAGGCTTGTAGCCCTCGAAGTCGGATATCGCATTGATTGCACCTGCCATGCGGATGATCCCGTCCGCACCGGTGCTTGTGCCAGAGGCCATGACACGTCCCCCTTGGGTGGAGAGGATAAACAGCACGCGCTTCTTGTCTGCATTCCGCTGCGAGGCGCGATCCTGCGCCAATTCAAGGGCAGCGCGGCATTCAGTGGCGAGTGTTTTGGCCTGGTCCGGCACCTCTAGTGCGTCGCCGACGGCGTTGATCTTGTCCTCGATGGCGCTTGCATCATAGCCCTCGGGCACTTCTGCAAAGTCCACCGCAGCGGCGCGCAAAATGTCGATCACTTCGGGTGGGCCTGCCCCTTCTGCCGAGACAATCAGGGAGGGGGCGAAAGACAGGACCCCTTCGGCGGATAAGCTGCGCATGTACCCGATGTCGGGCAGATCCTGCGCTTCGGTCGGGTATGTCGATGTAGCGTCGCGCGCAAGTAGCCGATGCCCCTGACCAAGCGCATAGATGATCTCGGTCACGTCGCCGCCGATTGCGATGACATCCTGCGCGTCGCTGGCGGCAAAGGTGCGGGTTGTCTGTGTCGCGGTAAGCGCCAGCGACAGGGCGATGAAGTCACGGCGGTCCATCACGCGGCGATCCCGTCAAGCTCTGCAACGATGGCGCGGAAGGCGGGGCGGCTGTCGCGCCCTTCCTTGGGCACACCGAAGACTTGGAAGATGAGCGCGCCATCGGCATCGAACGCCTCGACCGACGTGGCGGTGCCGCGCTGGGTCGGTTTATCCACGGCCCAGACCTCGGCCATATGCTCGCGGCGCAGATGCAGGTTGAAGCGCGGGTCCATGACGTTTTGCCATGGCCCCATGGGTTTGAGCGAGTGCAGTGCTCCGGTGTGGATCTGGATGCAGCCGCGGTTGCCGACGAACAGCATCACCTCGGTTTCGGTGCGTTGCAGGTCGGTCAGCAGCGTGTCGACGGCGGAGGGGTCGAGCGGGCGGGCGAAGGGGTCTCCGGCGGCGTGGTATGCACCGAGGCGGTTCATCTTGAGTTGGGACACCAGCCGGAGGAACTGGTGGGTGTCTGTCATGCGCTGCCATTCCTTGCGCAAGATGTCGATCTTGTCCTCGGCGATCTTGGGCGCTTCGGGCGGTTGACGGTCGGAGAATGTGCCGTCGGGTGACTGATTATCCGAGGCCAGTTTGGTGATCAGATCGGCAAAGGCCGCGTGGTTGGAGCCATCGCGCAGGATAATCTTGTGCACGGCGTCGCCTGCCGCATCGAAGACTTGCAGGCTGCGCCGCGTGCCTGCGTCGCTTTCGCGTTCAACGAGGAAAGCGTGCTGCCAGTGGCTGCGGAAGATGCGCAGGTCGATGTCTTCGGTCAGGATCATCGCGGCGTGGTGGCCGGTGTGGTAGTTGTCGTATGTCCCGATCTTCTCATGCACGCATGAGGCGTTGCGGGTGAGCGCCATGACTTCGCCCAGTTGCTGGGCGGCGTCCATGACCACGTTTGGATGCGGATCGATGCGCGTGACGCCGTTGCCGCAATAGGCGGCAACCAGCGCGCCTTCGCTGATGCCGAGACTGTCGGCAAAGTCGCGATCGCGGGTGTCGGGGTTGTCCGCGCGGCTGGCGCGGATCGTTTCGGCGGAGAATTGAGGTGCAGACACGCGGCCAGATCCTGATGCTTGAAAGGGGCAGGGGTTGGCTGGGCCTGGAGGCGTGGCTATGTTCGGTGATTTCCGATAAAAATAGTAGACTTTAAGGGCAAGGACAAGCGGCGATGCGCATGACACCGCCGCCGGTCATCAGAACGTGATGTTGACCTTGACCGCTTGCGACCGGTCGCCCGCCAGTTCGAACGCTTCAACCGCTGCGTCAATGCCGATGGCATGCGTGATCAGCGGGGTCACGTCCAAGCGACCAGTGCGCATCATTTCCACCGCTGTGAAGAACTCCGCATGGAAACGGAACGAGCCCTTGAGTTGCAGTTCCTTGGCCGTCATCGCTTGCATCGGCAGGGTCATGTCACCGCCAAGACCCAGTTGCATGATCGTGGCACCGGGGCGCAGGGCCGGGACGGCAGAGGCGAGGGCGGAAGCGACGCCGGAGCATTCGAAAAGGACGTCGAAATGCCCTTTATCCGCTTCGAAACGGCTTAGGCCCTCTGGGGTTTCGGCGACGTTGATCGTGTGATCTGCGCCAACGTCGCGTGCCTTGGACAGCGTGAAGTCAGAGATGTCGGTCGCCGCGATGTCGACCGCACCAGCGGCGCGGGCGACGAGGACGGCCAGCAAGCCTATTGGGCCGCAGCCTGTGACCAGCACGCGCTTGCCCATCAGGTCGCCTGCTTGCTTGGCGGCGTGGAGGACGACGGAGAGCGGTTCGGCCATGGCAGCCTCACCCGCGCTCAGGTCACCTGCCGGGGCGCATTGAGCGGCGTCGGCGACAATGTATTCGCGGAATGCGCCCTGAATGTGCGGGAAGGGCATTGCGGATCCATAGAACCGCATATTGAGGCAGTGGTTCTGTTTTCCTTCGAGGCAGTACTTGCACTGACCGCAGGGGCGGGAGGGCGATATGGCGACGAGGCTGTCGGGTTCGAGGCCCGTGACGCCATCGCCCACGGCTTCGATATGGCCCGCCACTTCGTGACCGAGGATCATCGGTTCCTTCAGTTGGATCGGGCCGAAACCGCCATGGTTGTAATAGTGCAGGTCCGAGCCGCAGATGCCGCCCGCGGCCATCTTGACCAGCACCTGGCCGGGACCGGGTGCCGGCATGTCGCGGGTTTCGACCCTCAGGTCCTTGGCCGCGTGGGCAACGATGACTTTCATGGGGTGGCCTTTCACAGAACGGGGGTCAGCAGGGCTTCACCTGCGAAATGGGCGGTCAGGTTGTCGCGCAGAAGCTGGCCCATGGCCTTGCGTGTCTCGATTGTACCCGAGGCGTGGTGCGGCTGCACCAGCACATTGTCCAGGTCGAGAAAGCGGGGATCAAGTGCGGGTTCTTTTTCAAACACGTCGAGGGCGGCGGAGCCGAGCGCGCCGGATTGCAGCGCGTCGATCAGCGCATCTTCATCGATGTTGGAGGCGCGGGAGATGTTGATGATCATTCCGTCGGGTCCAACCGCTTCGATGATGTCGCGATTTACGATGTGGCGGGTTTCGGCGGACGCTGCGAGAGTGACAAAGAGGAAATCGGCGTGTTCAGCCAACGCCAGCGGGTTGTCGAGGAAGGTCCAGTCGGGGGCGTAGTCCTTTGCCGCGATGTCGGAATAGGCGATGTCCATGCCGAATCCCGAGAGCCGTTTGCCGACCTCAAAACCGATGCGGCCGAGGCCGAGGATGCCAGCCTTACGCCCGAAGACGCGACGCTTGAGCGGGTAGAGTCCCTTGTCGGCCCATGACCCGTCGCGCACCCAGGATTCGGCGCCAACCATGCCGCGGGACTGGCAGAGCATCATGGCAACGCCAAGGTCGGCCACATCTTCGGTCAGCACGTCGGGGGTGTTGGTGACACGGATGTTGCGGGGTTTGCAGGCGTTGAGGTCAACCGCATCGTAGCCCACGCCGTAGACCGAGATCAGTTCGAGCGACGGGCAGGCCGCGATCATGTCGGCATCGGCACCAAGTTCTCCGCGTGTGGCGATGGCGCGGACGTTGGGGCCGTGTTCGGCGAGGAAGGCAGGAGCGTCCGATGCTTCGAACAGGCGTTTGATGTCGAATGCAGCGTCGAGCGGGTCCTGGTCCCACTCCGGGTAGGGGCCGACTTGGAGAACGATGGGTTTGGGCATTGCGATTCCTCGTTGACACGCGATGTTATCGGTATCATGTTATCGATAACAATTCAGTGGGCGTCAATCCCGCTCTGACATTCGGAGAGTTCTATGTCTGACCTTTTCTCGCTTTCGGGCCGTCGCGCCCTGATCACTGGATCGTCGCAAGGGATCGGCTTTGCGTTGGCCAAGGGGCTGGCAGAGGCTGGCGCCGAGATCGTGCTGAACGGGCGGGATGAGGGCAAGCTGGCGACGGCAGCGGAGGCCCTGGGCGGTAAGGTCCACACGCTGGCTTTTGATGCGACGGACCACGATGCGGTGCGGGCTGCGGTCGACGGGTTCGAGGCGGAGACCGGTCCCATCGACATCCTGATCAACAACGCTGGGATGCAGCATCGGACGGAGCTAGAGAACTTTCCTGCAGATGCGTTCGAACGGTTGTTGCAGACCAATATCGCGAGCGTGTTCCATGTGGGGCAGGCTGTGGCGCGTCACATGATTGGGCGCGGCGCGGGCAAGATCATCAATATCGCCTCCGTGCAGACAGCACTCGCACGCCCCGGAATTGCGCCCTACACCGCGACCAAAGGGGCCGTAGCGAACCTGACGAAGGGGATGGCAACGGACTGGGCGAAGCACGGCTTGCAATGCAATGCAATCGCGCCCGGATACTTTGATACGCCTCTGAACGCAGCCCTCGTGGCTGATCCGGAGTTTTCGGCGTGGCTTGAAAAGCGCACCCCGGCGGGCCGCTGGGGTCAGGTCGAGGAACTTGTGGGCGCAGCCGTCTTCCTGTCGTCGCCCGCGTCGAGCTTTGTCAACGGTCACACGCTGTTCGTGGACGGCGGCATCACGGCATCGCTCTGATGCGGTGTTATGTACTTATGGGGGTGTCGGGCTGCGGGAAGTCGTCGGTGGGAACGGCGCTGCAAGTGCTGTGCGACATGGAGTTCGTGGATGGCGATAATCTGCATCCGCAGGAAAACATCGACAAGATGGCACAAGGTGTGCCGCTGGATGACGACGATCGTGCGCCTTGGTTGGCAGATGTGGGTCGGATGCTGGCGCGGCATGAAGGTGCCATTGCCATCGGCTGTTCGGCGCTGAAGAAGAAGTATCGCGACTGGATCCGCGAACACGTGGATGAGCCGGTGCACTTCCTGCACCTCGACGCGCCGCGCGATGTCCTGGCAAAACGGGTCGCCCACCGGCCTGGACATTTCATGCCTGCATCCCTGCTCGACAGTCAGTTCGCGACGCTGGAACGGCTGGGCGATGATGAATGGGGTGGAGAGATTGATATTGCGCGCCCCTTTGAACAGGTGGTCGCGCAATCCGAGGACTATGTGAGGGGAACGATGATATGAGCGAGAAGATTGCCCTGATCGGAGCGGGCGCGATGGGTGGCGCCATTGGCGAGCGGCTTTTGGCGACCGGGAATACTCTGAACGTCTTCGATCTGGACAAGGAGCGGGTGGACGCGCTGGTCGAGAAGGGTGCCGTTGCGGTGGCATCTGCGGCAGAGGCGTCGAAGGATGTGGATTTTGTCATCACCAGTCTGAACGCGTCGCGCATCGTAGGCTTGGCGGCTTTTGGCAAGGACGGGATTGCAGACGGGGCGAAACCGGGCACTTTGATCATCGACATGTCCTCAATCGAACCGGATGCGACGCGGAAGTTTGCGAAGATGGCTGCCGAACGCGACCTGGCTTGGGTGGACAGCCCATTGTCCGGCGGAGCGCCAAAAGCGCTGATCGGGGAGCTAACCCTGATGGCGGGGGGCGAGGCCAAGGATGTGGAGCGTGCCCATGTGGCGCTCAAGCATGTGGCGTCGAATTACACCCACATGGGTCCGTCGGGTGCTGGGCAGACCACGAAGCTGATCAACCAGGTGTTGTGTGGTTTGGGCTTTATGGCCGTGGCAGAGGCCACGCAGTTGGCGCTCGACGCCGGTGTGGATGCCGAAAAGATCCCGCAGGCGCTGAAAGGCGGGCGGGCAGATTCGGCTCTGTTGCAGGAGTATCTGCCCCGATACGCAACCAAGGATTACCGCCGCACGGGCCGCATCGACAACATGGTCAAGGATTTGAACATGGTGAACGATCTGGCACGGGAAACTGGCACATCAATGCCCATGACCGCCCTCTGCGCTGAAATTCATCGGATGCTGACCGCTGCAGGACTGGGTGGAGAAGATCAGGCAGCGCTGATGGAGTTTTTCCAGGGCGCGAAAGAGGAGATAGAGACATGATCACACGCTTTGCGTTGTTCGAAGGGTCGGTGAAACCCGGCCAAACTGATGCCTTTCGCGCCGCGGTGCTGGTGCGCTTGGTGCCCTTGTGGAAGCAGTTTCCCGGCAACACGGATGTGCGGGTGATGTTTGGCGATGACCGGGACGAGGGCGCGCCGGAGTTTCCGCTGATCCTAGCCATTACCTATCCAGATGCCGCCGCGATGGAGGGTGCGTTGGACAGTCCGTTCCGCGCGCAATCGCGGGATGTGACCGGAGAGATTGTGTCTGAACACTTCGATGGTCGCATTCACCATCACGTCACCCAGCTAAACGAATTTCGAGCGTAAGCTATGGGTGCGCGTGTCACCATGCGGGATGTGGCGCAAGCGGTGGGAATGTCGCCCATGACCGTCAGCCGCGCCCTGCGCGAGGACCGCACCGTGAACGCAAAAACGCGCGCCCGCGTGCGGGAAGTCGCGGCCCAATTGGGATATGTGTATGACAGCACGGCACAGGCGTTTCGTACCCAGAAAAGCGGGTTCGTTGCCGTTACTCTGCCGTCCGTGAACAATGCCAATTTTGCCGAGACGTTCCGGGCACTGACAAACGGGTTGGGCGAGTCAGGATTACAACTGCTTCTTGGCAGCACAAATTATCGGGTCGAACGCGAGGAAGAGTTGGTGCGCCAATTGTTGACTCGCAACCCCGAGGCACTGGTGCTCACAGGTGGCCATCACACCGATGAAACCCGCAAACTGGTGCAGGGTCGAGATCTGCCGGTGATTGAAATGTGGGATTTGCCGACCGACCCGCTGGGTCATGTCGTTGGGTTTTCGAACAGCGATGCCATGGATCACATCGTGGAGCATCTGGCGCAAACGGGACGGCGCAAGTTGGCCTTTGTGGGGGCGTCAGAAGGCGCGGATATGCGCGGGGCTGTGCGTCGCGCAGGGGCGGTTGAGGCTGCTCGCGCCCGCGGCCTGCCTGCAGTTGCGATGATCGATGCGGGTCCTGCGCCGGTCTCCATGCGCCATGGCGCTGCGGCAATCGAAGCGATGGGACGCGATGTGGCGCAATACGATGCTCTGGTCTGTGTGTCGGATCCTGTGGCATTTGGGTGTCTGAGTGCCGTGCAACGTCTTGGCCTGAGCGTGCCGGATGATCTGGCAATCACGGGCTTCGGTCACTTTGAGGTCGCGAAAGTGTCCAATCCGCGAATTACAACTGTGGACGTACAGGCCGAGGACATCGGGCGACAGGTCGTGTCACTGTTGCACGGGATTTTCAATGACGAGATTGACGCACCGGTCAGAATTGATGTGGGTTCGGCTTTGGTGGCGGGAGAGACAAGCTAGGTTGATCTATGCTGTTGGATCAGAGCTACAGACATCGCTTCAGAATTTCTAATAATCATAGTTATGTAAATTATAAACTGGCATTAAAAACCTACTTCTGCGCCAATGGCTGTTAGCGCAGCTTTCGCAACATCTTTATCTTGGTCAGCTGTGCCGGATCCCACACCAATTCCGCCAATGCAGGCTCCATCGATATAGATCGGCAACCCACCACCAAGGCGTGTAACGGCGTTGTCCGTTGCCGCTGCAATGTACAGGCCGACCTGTTCCGGGATTGCTTCGCTGGGCGCGCGGATCGAGGCGGCGGTACGCGCCTTGGTCTCTGCGCTTTTGAGGCTGAGAAATTTTGCTCCGGACATCCTGATCTGACCCAGAGTGACCCCACTGGCATCCACGATCACAATACACTGCGGTTGCCCCATTTCATCCGCTCGGGAAACGGCGGCTTGCAGCATCGTCAGGACAGCTCCGTGCGTCAGCACCATTGAGTTTTCGACATGCATGGCTTCCATCCTTCGATCGTGTTTGTTATCGGTAACATAACAGTGCCACACAAAAGAGGAAAGCACATGTCTGCAGCAGAAATCGGTGTGATTGGGTTGGGCACAATGGGGGCCATGTTGGCGCTGAACATTGCTGACAATGGGTTTTCGGTAGCGGTGCACAACCGCACTGCCTCGCGCATCCCCGAGTTCATGGACAAGGCGGGTGATCTGTCTGACCGTATCGCCGGATATGCGGAGCTTGAGGATTTCGTGAACGAACTGGCAAAGCCGCGCAACATCATCCTGATGGTGCCTGCGGGCGATGCGGTGGATGCTCAGATCGAACAATTGCGCCCGCTTCTGGATGCTGATGACATGGTGATTGATGCCGGCAACGCGAATTTCCATGACTCCGAGCGACGGGCGAAGGCCGCCGAGGAGGAAGGCGTGCCCTTTTTGGGCATTGGCGTGTCCGGCGGCGCCGAGGGCGCCCGCTTTGGCCCGTCGATCATGGGCGGCGGGACGCCCGAGGCATGGGACCGCGTCGCGCACATCCTGAAAGCGATTTCAGCCAAGTACGAGGGCCAGCCCTGTGCCACCTATATGGGCACCGGCGGCGCCGGGCATTTCGTAAAGACCGTACACAACGGGATTGAATATGCCGACATGCAGCTGATTGCCGAAGCCTATGGCGTGATGCGTGACGGGATGGGCATGGATGCAGCCGCCTGTGGTGCCGTGTTCGACCGCTGGAACGAGGGTTTGCTGCAAAGCTATCTGATCGAGATTTCAGGCAAGGTTTCGGCGGCGACGGACCCGGAAACGGGCAATCCGATGCTCGACATGATTTTGGATCGTGCCGGTCAGAAAGGCACTGGGCGCTGGACCGTCATTGAAAGCCAGATGCTGGGTGCACCGGTGCCGGTGATCGAGGCTGCGGTGGTAGCGCGGAACCTGTCGGCGCAGCGTGATCTGCGCTTGGCCGGGGCGGACGCCTTTGGCCCAACGGGCGGCGCGATGGCCGAAGGTACGCTCAACTTCGACGATCTGGAACAGGCGCTTATTGCGGGTAAGGTGCTGTGCTATGCGCAGGGCTTTGAGCTGCTGACGAAGGCCAGCGCGGATTACGGTTGGGACCTGCCCATGGCCGAGATTGCTGAAGTCTGGCGCGAAGGATGTATCATCCGTTCGGCCATGCTGAACGATATGGCGTCGGCTTTGAAAGATGCGCCCGCGCGGAACCTGGCGTTGGCCCCTTATTTTGCCGACGTGCTGCGCAAGAATATGACCGGTCTCAGGAAGGTGGCTGTTGTTGCGATGGGCGCGGGGCAGCCGGTCCCAGCGCTGGCGGCGGCCCTCAACTACTTTGACACGCTAACCAGTGCGCGGACCACGGCCAACATGCTCCAGGCGCAGCGCGACTATTTCGGCGCGCACAGCTTTGAGCGCACAGATAAGGACGGTGCACATCACGGGCCGTGGCTGGATCAACACCTAAACGGGTGAGACGCCGTTCACGTTGAGGAATACGGAATAGAGCGAAGTTGTGCCGGCGATGAAGAGCCGGTTCAATTTCTCCCCTCCGAAACAGACATTCCCGACCAGTTCGGGGATGTGCACCTTGCCGATCAGTACACCGTTGCTGTTGATGCAGTGGACGCCGTCGGCGGCAGAGCTCCAGATACGGCCATTGGTGTCGAGGCGGAATCCATCGAATAGCCCTTCGGTGCATGTGGCGAAGACCTCGCCGCCGGATAGTGTGCCGTCTGCGTTCACAGTATGGCGGCGGATGTGCTTGGGGCCATCGGCGTCGTGGGTGATCCCGGTGTCGGCGGTGTAGAGCATCGATTCATCAGGGGAGAAGGCAAGGCCGTTGGGTTTAACATAGTCATCAGCGGCAATAGTGATCTCGCCCGAGGGGTCGACGCGGTAGACGTGGCAGGCGCCGATTTCGCTTTCTGCCCGGTCGCCTTCGTAATCCATGAGGATGCCGTAACTTGGATCGGTGAACCAGACAGAGCCGTCGGACTTGACGACCACGTCGTTCGGCGAGTTCAGGCGCTTGCCTTGATAATTGTCTGCGATAACGGTGATGGATCCGTCATGTTCGGTGCGCGTGACCCTGCGGGCGAGGTGTTCGCAGGACACCAGCCTACCCTGCCGGTCGACTGTGTGGCCGTTCGAGTTGTTCGAGGGCTGGCGGTAGGTCGAGACGGACCCGTCGGTGTCGTCATAGCGCAGGATACGGTTGTTGGGGATGTCGGACCAAAGCAGGTAGCGACCCGCAGCGAACCAAACCGGACCTTCGGACCAGCGGGCGCCGGTCCAAAGACGTTCGACTCGGGCGTGGCCCACGAAGCATTCTGCAAATTCGGGTTCAATGACTTCGAACCCGGTCCCCTCGATCACGCCGAACATCGTCTTTTCCTTCCATAGTCTTGCCAAACCGGCGCACGCCCCAGCCCGGAGGTGGGCCTTGGTTGCCTGGATGGGCGGGGTCGGTGCCCCAGATCGCCTGATAGGTGTCGATCGCCATGCCGCGCTTTTGCATCGACACGAACAAGACCACCAGCACGGCCCACCATACCGCCAATGTCAGCCACATCCAGACCGGGCCGTTGGCTTTCCACAGCCCCAACAGAATTGTGACAATGGCAAGCAAAATGACCGTGTATCCAATGCCTTTGTGCAGCGCTTCGAACATGCGCCGCCACGGAGTCATGTCGTAGTGATGACCGCGCATCTGTGCGTCTGTTGGCCCGCCCTTGGACCCGCGGAAAATGCCAAGTAGGATTTGCACCATTGCCCCAGTGAGCACGGCGTAGCCCAGCCAGTTGTGCAGGCTCATAGATGTCAAATCACTCGGCAGCACCAATGCGAGGCCAAAGATCGATAGTACCACGACCAGCGATTGCCCCATCCAGTGGCTGCGCCACCAGACCTGATTGTCCACCTCGCGGGGCCAGTCCTGCCCTGGCATGACCTTGAAAAACCGCGCGATGATCACCGCAAGTGGTGCGAGAATGCCCCAGGCCAGCACCATCGACCTTGCGTGCCATGAGATGGCGAAGCCCACCTCGTGTGCGCGGCTTGGGTCGATGGGGGCGAGGAGCCAGTCCATCAGCCTTTGACTGCCCCTGCAGTCATGCCGGTGATGATCTGGCGGCTGGCGAGCAACGTGAAGATGATGGGCGGAATGGCGAGCAGCATGCCGGTGGCCATGATGACCCCCCACTCCACATTGAACTCGCTCATGTTGTTCACGATCAAGATCGGCACTGTGCGTGTGTCACGGTCCGACAACGCGGAGGCGAGCAGGTACTCGTTCCATGCGATGCGGAAGGTAAAGATCGCGGCAGCTGCGAGACCTGGTTTGATCAGCGGTAAGACAACCTTGAAGAAAACCTGGAACGGCCCTGCCCCATCGACGCGCGCTGCCTCTTCCAAGGAACGGGGCACCTGCACAATAAAACTCTGCAAGATCCAGATCACGAACGGCAGGTTCATCGCTACGTAGATCAGGATGATACCGGAGTGCGTGCCCGCAAGGCAGACATCACCCCGGCCACCAAACGTGTCACGGATCGCGCCGCCGATCAGGCCATCGCGATCCAGACAGAACTCGTTATTCCACAAACCGAAAACAGGGACGAGCAACACGGCGGGTGGCACCATGCGGACCATGAGTGTGCTGAGCGACACGGTATCCCGCCCCATGAACCGGAACCGCACCAGGGCGTAAGCCGCCATGCACCCGATCACCAGCGTTAGAGCCGTCGAGATAAGTGCGATGATCAGGGAATTGATGAAGGCATTACCGAATTTGAGGGAGCAGAAGTCGATATGATCTGGCTCGTACCAGAGCACGTCGCATAGAGCTTTTTCATAGTTCTGGATCGTGGGCAGGAAGATCAGACCAGAAGTGCCCGAGATGATGTCCACGTCCAGTTTGAAAGAATTCATGAACATCAGGATCACGGGACCAACGGACATGAAAACTAGAAGGGCGATGACCGCGTAGAAGGCCGGATTGGCGCGGGTGTTGGGGGTCGACATCAGCTTTCCTCCTCGATCAGCGCATTCAGCCGGGCCGCGCGCGCTTCTTGCCAGCGGTTGAAGGCGAACATGCCCACCGTCAGCAGCAGAAGCAGGATCAATAGGTAGTTGGACATGGCCGCGGCGACGCCAAGTTCACGGAACTCTGTGGCAGTGCGGCTGATCCGCAATGCCAGAATTTCGGTGGACAGGCCGGGGCCGCCCTCGGTCATCACGAGGATCACTTCGAGGACTTTGAAGGCGTCGATCAAGCGTAGAAGTGCCGTGACGATTAGAACGGGCATCATCAGGGGTAGCTTGATGTGGATGATCTGCTGCCACGCGGTGGCGCCGTCGATGCGCGCAGCCTCGAGCGCTGAGCGCGGCAGTGATTGCAGGGCGGCGAGCGACAGGATGAAGATGAAGGGCGTCCACTGCCAGATGTCGGCGATAATGACTGATGTGAGGGCATAGTCCCCCAGCCAGTCCACACGCGGAAGGCCGATGCTGTCGAGGAAACGGTTAAACGTGCCGACGGTGGGGTGGTACATGTAGCGCCACATCAGACCCACCACGACAGGGGCGATCATCATGGGCAGGATGAACATGGTGCGCAGGAGCGAGATGCCGCGGATCTCGCGGTCGAGCAGCAGGGCGAGGCCCACGCCGATCACCATCTCGATGGTCACCACGAAGAAAGCAAAGCGCAGTGTGACGCCAAGGCTTTCGTGAAAGTTCGGATCGTTCCAGAGGAAGATGTAATTCTTTAGGCCCACGAACTCGGCCTCGCCAATGGTCTGGCTCGGGTTCCAGTCGCGGAATGATCCCCAAACCATGTAACCCAGCGGGTACATCAGCGCGATTGCCATGATGATCGCGGCCGGAGCCATGAACATGTAGGGCGTCAGTCGGTTGGCCATCGCGGTGCGCATGGGTCGTTCTTTCCGGGTCGAAGAGGATCAAAGGGCCGGGGCGCGGGCGTGAAACCGCATGCCCCGGCAGGAGGAAAGGCTTACTGCCAGGTGTAGTAGCCGGCGTCGTCCATAACGGCGCGAGTCCGCTCGGCCACTCCATCCAGGGCTTCCTGAATATCCAAATCTTCGGTCAACACTTTGGACATGGTCGTGCCGATATCGGCGTTGATCTTGCCCCAGACGGGGATGATCGGACGCCAGTCAGGATCCGCATACTTCAGCGCCTCACCAAAGGTTGCCGCGAACGGGTACTTTTCGTTCAGGCCAGCATCCTGATAGGTGGAGAAGCGCGAGGGGTTGCCGCCCTCCATGGCGACCATCAGGTCCCCTTTCTTGGACGTCAGCCACTGCATGAGGAGGAAGGCCGCTTCCTTGTTCTCAGCGTTCTTCGGGATACCGATGCCGAAACCACCAGTTTGGCTGCCGCGACGCACGCCTTCGGGGTGCATGGCATAGCCGACCTTGCCCACAACCTTGGACCGCTCCGGGTTTTCAAAACCGGGCATGAAGGCGATGGAGTCCATGAACATGGCCGCGTCACCATTGGCGAAGGCGTTGGCCGCTTCCGACGGTCCAAAGCTCATCGCGCCTTCTGGGCCGCAATCAACAATGGTTTTCAGCGCGTTCGCCGCTTCGACACCCGCAGCATTGTTGATGATCGGGTTCCACTGATCGTCAAAGACGCGACCGCCCAACGGCGCCAGGTGGAGAAGGAAAGCGTGGCTGGCCTGGTGGCCGGATGCCGCGCGCGACGCCATGCCGCCCATGCCGGGCTCAACCTCAGGAACTTTGCAGGCCGCATCCAGGAGCTGGTCATAAGTTTCCGGCGTAGGGATCCCGTGCTTTTCAAAGATGTCCTTGCGGTACGCCAGTACCGAGGTTTCTGATCCGAAGGGGATGCCGAAAAGCGATCCGGTCTTGCCCGGCAGATACCCTTTGGTCCCGCCTGCAACGCCAATATTCTCAACATAACCATCGATCAAATCATCGGCGTCGTAGCTGGGATCAGCCAGCTTGGGGTTCATGAAATACTTGGCAAGGTTCTCAAGCTGGTCTGCAAAGACGTAGTCGGCTTTGGAAAACACGACATAGGCAATCAGGTCATATTCACCCTCGTCCTGGGCCAGCTCCAGCGTCTGACGCTCGCGCATCTTGAGGTACGGAAGCTGGTCCACCTCAACCTCGATGCCGGTTTCCTTGGTGAATTCAGGTAGCACCTTCATCGCGGCGTTGTAGTGCGGGTGCGCGGGGAAGTTCACGATCAGGGTCGTGCCCGCATATTCTTCGTAGGGGTTGGCATAGGCCGCCCCTGCCATGATAGCCGCGGTCGTCAGACCCACCGCCGTGGTTTTCAGTCCTTTGAACATGTGTTCCTCCCTTAGAACTTTATTGATTTTCAAAGTGCGTTTTCGGTTTTGCGGTCGAACAGGTGCACGCCGCGCTGGTTGACTGCGAAAGTGAGAGTCTGGCCGAGCGCGACGGGTGTTTCCGAGTTCACCTCGACCATCACCTGCGCCGACCCGCATTTGCAGAGCAGGACGGATTGCGCGCCGATGTATTCCGAAACCTGGACGTCGAGTGTGAGCGCCGTTGCCGGATCAGCTGCGTCGTCATAGCTGAGGTCAGAAGGCCGGATGCCCAGTGTCACCTCGTTGCTCGAATGCGCCTTGGCCTTGGCCGCGGTCTCGCCCGACAGTTTCAGATCAAAGCCGTCGCCCGTGACCCACATCTCCCCTGCCCGCTCTTCCAGCGCGCCGTCGAGGAAATTCATCGGTGGCATACCCATGAAGCCTGCGACGAACTTGTTGACCGGACGTTTGAACAGCTCTTCGGGTGTACCCTGTTGCTGAATGTAGCCGCCATGCATGACGACGATGCGGTCGGCGAGCGTCATCGCCTCGATCTGGTCATGGGTGACGTAGATCATGTTTTTCTGAACCCGTTGGCTCATGAGGGCCAATTCAGCGCGCATCTGCCCGCGCAGCTTCGCGTCGAGGTTCGAAAGAGGTTCGTCGAACAAAAAGATGCCAGAATCCTTGGCCAGTGCGCGGGCCATGGCGACCCGTTGGCGTTGACCGCCTGATAGAGCGCCGGGCTTGCGGCCCAAGAAATCGGTCAGGCCCACCATCTCGGCCACTTCCTTGACCTTGGCATTGATCTCGGATTTTGGGCGGCGTGCGAGGCGCAAGGCAAAGCTGATGTTTTGCGCAACGTTCATGTGCGGGTAAAGCGCGTAGTCCTGAAACACCATCGCCAGATCGCGTTCCTTGGGCTCGAGGTGGCTGACTGGTTTGTCATCGACATAGATTTCGCCATCCGACACGTCCTCGAGCCCTGCAATCATGCGCAGTGTTGTGGATTTGCCGCAGCCAGAGGGGCCCACGAGCACGGTGAATTCGTTCTCGGCCATCTCGAGTTCGATCCCGTGCAGGACCTCGACGTTGCCGTAGCGTTTCACCAGATTATCAAGCCGAATGGTGGGCATAGATGTACTTCCGTTCTGTGTTACCGGTCACATTAACAATTGTGACCGGTAACACAAGGAAAATCACTTAGCGTAAATACCTGAAAATCCTTGGTTTCGTTATTTCGTGCTGTCGCGAAAGGAAAGATTGACCGGCACAGGGACCAATGTGCGACTCGCCGGATTGTCGTCTGACAAGAGGCGTCCGATCAGCCGCCCGGTCTCGCGTCCAATGGTCTTGGGGTCCACGGATACAGTCGTAATCGTCGGCGTGGCAAAGCGCGAAACTTCGAAATCTCCAAAGCCCGCGATACCGATGTCGCCAGGCACGGATTTGCCCAATTTCAGCATCACGGACAGAACGCCAAAGGCGGGTGCATCGGACACGCAAAACACACAATCGGTGTCCGGAAAGTCGTTTAGCAAACGGGTGGCGGCGGCGGCCCCCTCTTCGATAGACAAGGGTGGTTTGCCGATCTTGAGCGCGCGGTCTACGGGCAGGCCCGCCTCTTCCATCGCATCGAGATAGCCTTTGCGTCGCGCAGCGCCGCGAGTCCAGTCATCGTCCGCTTCGCCGACAAAGGCGATGTTGCGATAGCCGCGGTCAATTAGTGCGCGGGTCATATCTGCTGCCGCCTGCCGGTTGGAAAAGCCGATGGTGTGGCCAATGGGGTTGTCAGGCCGTTCCCACAATTCGATCACCGGAACATGGGCGTCGCTGAGCAGCGCGATGGTCCGATCCGAATGACCGTCATAGGACAGAACGATGGCCTCGGGTCGGCGTTTGAGCATGTCTTCGACGAGTTGTTCCTCACGCTCAGGAGAGTAGTCGGTGTGCCCAAGCAGGATCTGTTGTCCAATCCCTTCCAACTCCTCGGTGAGCGCCTGCACTGTTTCTGCAAAGTGTAGGTTGTTCAGAGAAGGAACCAGCACCGCAACAAATCCAGAGCGTTTGGTTGTGAGGCTGCCCGCCATCTGGTCCGGGACATAGTTCATCTCCCGCACGACCTTGAGGATACGGTCGCGCGTTTCCTGGGAAACGGGGCTGTCCTTTTTCAACGCCCGGCTGACCGTCATCCGCGACACGCCTGCGGCGCGTGCCACGTCACGCATTGTGACGGGGCTGGTCGATTTGGCGGGGTTATGAGGCATGGTCTTTAGGGTGTTCGCGGTAACATGCCGCGTCAAGATGCTATTTCATTGGATCAGCGAAGTGCCAATGTCTGATCGTCTGCTAGTCTCCTAATGAGGCAGCACCACATAATTTCTTTTAGCGCGGTTCCCAGAGTGGCTGGCGTTCGTGACATTCGCGGTTGTCCCGCATCACAAAACCTCTTTTCAGCGGCAAAAAAATCCCGTGCAGCTGGAACGAAACGGTCTTGGGTGAACCAAAGCGTGGTCCCCACCACATTCCCGTTGTGCATGGCCACCAACCCCTGTCTCAACTCCGGCATTTGCTGCCACTCAGCCACCGTGTGTGGCCATCCCTGCTGCGCCGATAGGGCTTCGGCTGCATGTAGAGGCTCTCTGGCAAAGGGAACGTTCTGAGTCATGCCTTCGCCTTTACAATCATGTCGCGGCGAAAAATAGCTGATCAGGACACTACACGCAGCTTTGGGCCACAGCCTGCGCGCCTCTGCTCAGGTACGCCACCACCAAATCTGGCAGACAGAGTAAGCCCTGCGCGGATCACGTGCGGGTCCATTCCGCCGTGGGTCAATGCCTCAACTGCATCGCGAGCATCCGGTGTCTCGTCCCGCCGCATGTGGTGTAGCATGCGCATCATCATCGCTTCGTCTGGGGTGACCATTGTGCGCGCCTCTGTGCCAAAGGGATCATGAAAACCAAAATCCGTACGAGCGTCGCTTACGGCCCGCACTAGTTTTGCTACAGCATGTGCGGCGGGCAATCCGATATCCGGTCCCCATCGTTCGACGGCAACAGCAAAACCGGTTTGCCAAGCCTGACGTTCGGGTGCCGCATGGGTCAAAAAGAAATAACGGGAAACAGCAAGCAGACCCGCCTCGAATGTATCAAATCCCAAATCACTCAGATTCAGATCGGCTCCGTCCTCGGGCAATGCGCGCAATCTCATGCTTGTTTCTGCCCAGACTGCTGCGAAGATATAGGCAAACGGGTCACACCCTCTGGCAACGGGGCTCCCTCTACTGGTACAGGCGACGCAGCTTTGCTTGGCCAACGTGTGTCAGCTTCGATGGCTGCACGCAACTTGGGATTCAGGCCACATCCATAAGGTTGGGCCAATGCATCCATACGCAGCAAATCGGTAAACAGGGTCATAAGATAGCCAGCTTTCATCTGAGCGGGGCACTCAGCCCCGAGTGTTGAATGATGCCGGGCAAGCAGAGAATCCGCGTTCACTGGGTGCATAATTCCTGACAGAAATAATCGGGTACCGCAAGGCATGAAAAAGCACCGTACGCTGACCTTCGTCACGGCGCAAAGAAACAGGCTGGCCACTGCGGCCTCACCTGCAAGATGACCTCTGTGCAAACGCTCAGAATTCGAACGCGGCAGACACTTTGAGAGACCGACCGGGCTGGGGCAAATCATTGGGGAAGATCGTGTATTGTTCGTCAAATACATTATCAATGCCAGCACGGAAGGTGGCGTTCTGCAACGGCCCTTCCGATGGAGACCACGACCCGAACAGGTCAACGACCGTGTAAGACTCTCCGGCGACTGAGTTTTCCGGTACGTCATTTTGATCGCCCGCGAAAGTAATACGTGCGCCTACCGTCCAACTAGACGAAGGACGATAGCCCAGTGTTGCAGTCAAGCGTGGTTGTGGAATCGACCCGAGTTCCTCACCTTCCTCTTTTGCATCACCATCGGCCAATGTCAGAGCGAGACCACCAAACCAATTACCCGCGTCGTAGTCGACCTCGGCTTCGAAACCATACAGTTCTGCATCCAAATTGCGCTGAAAGGTGTTCCGCTCCACCGTTATCGGTGGCCCGAAAGGTGGCAATCCGCTCACATCCGGAAAACTCTCAACAACGGTATCAATGAAGTTTTTAACATCAGAATAATACACACTGGCGGACACTCTTAGAATATCGCCTGGTCGCGCGAAGCCAGCCTTTTCGAAACGTGCACCGAGTTCGAATTGAGTGGACTCTTCTGGCAGAAGGTCAGGCGTCGGCAGGAAGTTGTTCTCGCCCAAAACCAAACGGCCTGGAGGCAGGCTAAGCGGAAAGGAAAAGTGTTCGCCATCGTTGTACAGCTCCGTCAACGTTGGCGCTCGGAACGCTCGGGCAACGTTACCAAAGACTTGCCAATTATCATTGGGTCGATAGCTGAACCCAATGTGTGGCGCAAAGAAATCATCTTCTGCATCTGCTAGTGAAGGATCATCAACGTCCCGATCGTAATGATCAAACCGGGCGCCTGCGATGATGTCCAAACGATCTGAGACTCCAAACGTAGCCTCGGCAAAGACGCCATAAGTTGTAGCTTCCGCATCTGGGAATTGTGTCCGCGGCCCGCCATCCCGCGTGCCGGTCTGCTCATCACGGAATGCCTCGACGCCATAAACCAGCTCTACGGGCACACCGACATCGAATTGGGATCGGTTTACTACCTCAAACCCGATCGTGTCGTATTCCGTAAAGTCTGCACGCCCATCCCGTACCCTGTCGTCCTGAATTTCCAGCGTGTTACCGTAGACCAGAACAGATAAGTCAATCAGGTCGGAGCCTTCGGGTTTCCAGTCCCAAGACAATCGGTAGGTGAAAACTTCGGATTCTCGCTCGGAATCATTGCCAGATCTTGGATCAAATGTTGCAACCGAATCCGCAGCCGCAGGTACAAAACCGTCATCCTCATAGTAGGATAGATTCAGTTCAAAACGCTGATCTGCATTTGGCTCAAATCCAAACTTCAAAAGGCCATTGGCGGAGTCGATCTCTGACCTAGCGATAGGGTTTCCATCGCCATCGTCCTGGTTCGCTCCGGCTTCACGCCCACCAAGAAATGCCAATACGTCGAACGCTCCGTAGTCGCCATAAAGCGTGGTCGACGGGCTATAGATTTCACCATTGTCCGAATAGCCAAACCGCAATCGTGCGCCCGTTGTTTGGCCTGGACGCAACAAGTCAGCGGCATCCTTGGTTTCCACGGCGATCACGCCACCAATGGCTCCTGATCCAAACAGGGTTGACCCACCTCCCCTGACAACTTCGACACGTTGAACAATGTCCGGATCAAAGAAGAAGCGACCACTATGACCCCGGTTGAAGTTCAAACGCCCCCCATCTAGCCGAAGGACAACCTGCTCGTCCTGAAATCCACGGATGTTCGGCTCTTGCGCGACGCCACGCGGTCCACCTTCGATCAGAACGCCCGGTACGTCTCCGACCAGTTCGTCGAACGTATCAGCCTGCTGGCGATCAAGCTCTTCGTCTTCCATCACCGATGTTGCGACCGGCGTGTCCAGAATGTTCCGTTCGTCCCGCAAAGCTGTGCCAAGAATGAGCGGCGGTAGTTCAACCGGCGCCTCCTGTGCTTGAACAGTACTTGAAAAAACGGCCGCAAAGGCCGCACCCCCGAATATGCTACGCAGCATGACACCCCCATAATTGTCCTCTTTGCAGCACGGGACCTGCCGATGGAGGTGGGGCGCGCGATCATGTAAGTAGTATTTATCCTGACAAAAGAAGTAAAGAATATTGGGGTACGGCAGCGCTTGTTCCCTCGTGGCAGTTCTCGCACGGTGCCGTATGGGACGAGGCAAAGGAAGCTTTACGCTCGTGTCTGGGCGGCACGAACCAGTCGTCGGACTCGCATGTTGAAACGTTGGCCTTCCATCTGGCCGTGCCGAAACGTGTCAGACTGCATTTGTCTCAGAGCGCTAACACGCTCTTCGACTTTGACAGGCTCTGTCCCGAATTTTTCGATGACTTAACGGCCGGCAGACAGCAGTTGTTTATCGATGTCCTCTTGTAGATGTCCGTTTTTCGCGAGCGGATTCACTAGATCGGTACCCCGCGCTGGCAGAGGACGTTCGCCACTGTCCCCGTAGCCAATCGCAAGACGCACTTTGTTGATGCAAACCTTCGGCATCGTTTTCTCAAACAAGTCAAACATGTTGTGGCGATCTGAGAGTTCGGGGTGTGAAGCTTTGTAGTCCAAGAGCACCTCCCGCAGAATGCCGTAGAAACGGCCTTCCTCAATTTGCGCGGTGCGAGCTAGCGCCATCGACAAAAAGCGCAGCACCGTCACGAAATGGGCAGTCTGAATGTCGTGGATGATGTAAGCGGGTGGTTTGCGCGGCAACAGCGCACGTATCTCTGGGTCCAAACCTTCCATTTCTGGAAAATCTTGGTCGACAAGATCCAAGTCGCCTTGAAAATCCTTGAGGGCCATGCCAACCGGAATGTGATTTTCCAGAATGATCGTAATGTTCTGGCCATGTGCGATGAACCCAACGCCATACTTGCAAAGCATGTGCCAGAGCGGAACCACAGTGACTTTGAAAAGCGCTTCTAGCCAGACCGCGATACTGTGTCCTGCCGCATTGGCATAGGCTTGAGCCAATGACGTGCCGCACGCACCCTGATGAAACAGAGCTGCCGCCATTACGGCATTTTGGTTGGGGCTGACCTTTGCATCCGCATTTTCGCGCCAGATGGCACCAAGCATTTCATGGTGGCGATAAGGGGCATCAGGACAATCAGACAGAATCGGGTGAGCAGCCCAATGGCCCAGAGCTTCGCGCAGAACCATGACGCGGCCAGTTAGGAGTGGATCCGCCCGAACTATGTCAGTCAGCCAGTCCGAAAGTGCTCCACCATGTTCGATGTACTTCCCGGGCATGCCTCTCCAGGCCGACGTGTTGAGAATACCCAGCGAAAGCTTGACCTCATATGGGCCTCCGTCAACAGGTGTCAGTGTGCGCAAGCTGGGCGTCGCGACAAACTTTGGGCCGTGCTGACCCAGCGGGATCAACCGCTGTTGCGCGATTTCCACCACAAAAGACTGTTCCAGGTGGTTATGCCATTGCCAGGGGTGGACCGGCAGCAAGACATGCGCATCCGTTGCCCCGGCCTTCTGCGCTTCCTGCCTAAGGGCATCTCTCTGATCGGTCCCGAGTACGTTACCAAGCAGATCGTCCTCGCGAATGCTTCTGGACCGACCGCTGCGCAACAGTGTTTGGTCAGCTGCAAGCCAGCAAAGCTGCATTGGTTCCGAATACTCTGGCGCGTAGGCAGCCAAGTCCGCTGTGCCCCAACCAAGTCGTCCTTTATTCGCGACTGCCTTCGGATGCCCCTCAAGCGCAGCATGCAAAGTGCGCGCTGGCAGAGCGATCAAAGCTTGTGAATCCAAGTCACCAAAAAGCCGCTCCAACTCGATGTCCTGTCGCAGAGTGTTCGACAGTTCACGCAAAAACATTGCTTCAGTGTCAGGCGTAATGCCCAATTCTTGACGCGCATCAACTACAAACCGCAGCGGGCAAGGGGCTTCACCGCAATCAACCGACAAGCTTTCCGGTTCGATGTCCAGATTGCCCCAGATGCGCTGCGTCGCCTGGAATTGGTAGGTCCGACCAGACGCCAGTGTAACCTTTCCAGGATTGCTGCCTTTCGGGTGCAGAACCTCCTCCCAACTCAACTCACTGATCATCTTGGCCAGCAGCCGTCGGCGCGCTGTATCCATGCTCTTGCTCATAGGGCCACCCGGCCGAAAAAGTCGTTTCGGGCGCAATGCATCAAGGCGGATCGTTTATGTGGAAAATCAAATTCCTTGATCTTTCGATACGCCAGGGCGTCCGCATAGCGAAGCAGCTTTGCATTATCGACACGCGGTTCGCCCACCACCAGATCGGTCATTGGACAATCCAAAAAGATGTAATGGGTCAATGCACGAATCCACGCTGATGTTTTAGCGCGTCCCAGTGCGTTCGCTTCACCGATCAGACCATGCCAACCACGATCCCAAGCGCCCGCATTGTAGTATGCGCCTAACCTGTCTTCGCGTGCCCAATAAATCTCGAAATACCCCACGGGCACGCCATCGTATTCCCCTATCACCGAGAAATTGTGCGGGTCCGACAATCGATCTTCAAGAAAACCACGCAGTTCTTCCCGCGATCGGTCTTCTTCCCAAAAATAGGCAACGCGTGGGTCATTCTGCCAACGATGAAAGGTATCAAGATCGTGGTCGATATCCACGGAACGAAAAGTGACGGTTATGCCTGCATCAACGAAGAACCGCTCATATACGATGCCTTGCGGATTTGCCGGACGCAGAGGGTGATTCCGACCATCGGGGCCATCAATCAGCTCCGCACTTTGAAAACGTGCGTGTGGATGCTTGAGCCAAGGCTCGGGTGACTGAAGGAAACCAGAACGATGAATGCGCCGGGCCCCGTCCCGCGTGTCGACATATCCGGGCAGTCGTGCATCAAGGCCTACCCGCGCCATCTCTTGCGGCAGGTCGATATGCGCGGCTTTGCGATCTTGGGCAAAGCGGTCCTCGACCCACCGCGCGAACGGCTCAAGATCGTTGGGGGATAGAAAGTCAGCTTTGGGGAACGCGGCAGGATCGAGAGTCATGCGTGGACGGGCTCCAATAAAGGGTTGGGAAGGTCAAGGAAGCTGGCAACCTGTCCGCGCGCGTCGCCATCGGCTTCGTTGACACCGCTGAGGCTGGTTGCGAAGTTCCCTTTGCAGGTGAGTGTCGGTTGTTCGAGAAGTCGGGTGTAAAGTGTGGTGTCACCGGGGGTCTGAACTCGGGCGCGGCGCAGGAAATCGCGTAGCAGGTCCGTCAGGTGATCCTCGTCCGCCAACCCGTCCAGAACCAGCGTGGATAACGTGTTTAGCACACTGTTGATGATGACATAATACGTCACCAGACCATCGCCGAGGCTGGCGCCCACGACATTCTCAGCGCCTTCACCAATACCAGGGCAATGCTGCGTTAACATCTCGTGGAAGCTGTCCAAATGACCGGTGCCTTGGCAATCCCGAATCCAAACAGCCTTGGGCCACCCGCCATCGAGGGCCAGCATCAGGTTCTGTTGATGAGCGCCAAACAGAAGCCCATATTGCGCGCGCAGCTCAAGGAGTGGTCTGATGGCAACCTCCAAAAAGCGGACAAACCACTGGGCCGCAGCATCCGGGCCAAGCGTAAGTATCAGTTTTCCAAGAGGGGATCGCCCGTTTGGCGATGCTTCGCACAAAGCGGCTAGCATCACAGGGCCCGGCAGGGACGCATCGCGAAATGGGTTGTCACGCAGGACGACAATTGTGTCGTCGCGTACTGCGCCCGCCCCGTCAAACAATGCGGCATAACCCGGTTCCCCGAGGATGTTCAGTGTTGGAAAGTCCCGATTGATCCGTGCGCCAAGGTCCGATTTGAGCAGGTCAGAGATGTGAACACCTCGCACCACTTCGCGCAGAGACAAGTGCCGAACCGAGTTGGTCAAACGCAGTGATAACGACGTCTTGACCATGAAAGGCGCGTGCCAACCATGCACGCAGCGCATCGACGATGTTGCGCCCCATGCACCTTTGCCACAACCGAGATCGACGAGCGCCCCGCTGTCGATCAAGTCCCTTATCGCCTGCTGGTCGGCAAGCTGTTCAGCCTGCCAAGGATGCCAAGGGAGAGGAACCTTGCCGCGATCCGTCGCACCAAGATCGGCGTCTGCCAACATCCGTAATTGCCCTGCTGCATCGGTGTTCGATGCGACTAGTGCAGGGTCAGCTGCAAACCAGTGCAATTGAAAAGTCTGCTCGTGCTCAGGTGCGTAGCGTTTGGCATCCTGCACAGTCATCTCGTCACGGCTGCGCGGATTGGGATGGAACGGATGACCCGATTTAAGCGCCTGTTCAGCAGCAAGGAAGTTCCATGTGTCAGCCTGTCCATTCGTCAACGGCGCGCGACGAAGACCCGCCAGGCTATCCATGACCCGGTTCCGAAAAGCATCACCACCTGCCTTTGCCAGTGAGGTCAAGAGTTGCGCTACGTTCAGGTCCTCCCAGACGGGCGTACGATGTCGCCTGATCCCAGGCCCGAAGAGTGTGCGTAGGTTTGATTTTCGCCTGACCTCGACTGTGATGCTCCGCCCTACCTGATCCTTAAACCTCAGGCTGGTCTCACCAAGCTGTGCCTCGGCCAATTGGCCTTCGCGCAGAGCCGAGTTGAGAAAGGCATCAAGCGCCGCAAGATCGCCATCCATTTGGGAGTGAGTCATGATGTGCGCCCTTTCGCCGAGCGGGAATAATCGCGTTTACTGTTCGTCTTGCACGTATTACCGACTCTTTTTGTCAGGATTCGCAAGGTTGCCATGTCACCTCTCTCGATCTTTTGGCCGGTTCTTGCCGGTCATGCATTCCAACAGACGGCACTGATCGGCATGGTCCCGGTTCTAGCGCTGGCCTTGGGCTTGCATGAAAGTGAGATTGGGCTGGCAGTGGCCATGGGTTTGGTCACAGCGGGCGTTGCCTTGCCTTTTGTCAGCTTGCTCGGCGGACGGGTAGTCATGCTTGGTGGTCTCGGCGGACTTCTGCTCGCCAATCTTGCGCTACTTTATTTGGTTGGAGCCGGTGTGCAGGGCTGGAGCGCGACTTTGGTTTTTGTCCTCTTGGCCCTGATTAGATCTATGCAGGGCGTTTCAGCAGCAGGCTTGATGATGGCCGCGCAAACGCAGGGTGCGGCGGAGAAGGACAGTCGACGTGGCTTGGGTATCGTGCAGTCCATGGGCAGTGTCGGGCGCATTTTTTCTGCAGCCCTGATCGGACCGCTTCTTCTGATCTCACCCCTGGTGCCATTGCTGCCCGCCGCCATTGGGGCCGCTATCAGTCTGATGATGAGCCGCAACAAAGCTGCTCCCAGCCTGCGCACAACTGTTCGTCCGCCAAGGTTAACAGCGTTTCGGGTCACTGTTTTGACACAGGTTGCGGTTGGCTCGGCGCAGATCGGGCTGGCCCCACTGATCCTTGATAAATTGGATGCCGACCCCGTTAAGGCGGCAGGCTATGCAGGTCTTTGCCTCGCTGCCGCGAACCTGGGTCTGTTTCTAGCGTTGCGCCTGCTTGTGCGGTACGCGAGCCGATGCGCCGCACGCCTCGCAGGCGTGCTTCTGGTTTTGGCTGCGGCATGTGTCCCATTGGCAGACCAGTTGGCAGTGTTCCTTCTGCTCAGCTTCGTCATAGGCGGCTCAACCGGGCTGCTCTTTACTCTCAACCTATCCGAAATCATGACCCGCAAGGACTATGCCCAGCTTCAGGTCACCGGTTGGAATGGCGCGATCCAGATCGCGGCACTGGCCGGCGGGGTGGCGTCGGGATCAGCGCTCATGGCGCTTTCTCCGGCAGCGCCCTTTGCCATTGTTGCACTCTCCGGTGCCGCATTGGCCTTTGCTCCTCCCTCAACACAAAGGACCTGAAATGACATCTGATATCTTTTCAACGGACCTCGCCGGCATCGGCATCGGCCCCTTTAATCTTAGTCTTGCAGCGCTTGCACATGGCGTATCAGGTCTGAAGACACGATTTCTGGACCAAAAGCCGACGTTCTCTTGGCATGCGGGCCTCGCCTTTGATGATAGTGCTATGCAAACATCCTATCTCAAGGACATGGTCACGCCGGTTCTTCCAACCAGTGCGTGGAGCTTTCTGAACTACCTTGTCCAACAAGGCCGTTTTTTCGACTTCATGGCTGCCCGGTTTGAAACCGTATCGCGGCAGGAGTTCACAGATTACATGGCGTGGGTCGCGCGTAACCTTGAGACCTGCCAGTTTGGCGCGGCCGTACAAGAGGTAGAGCATGACGGCCGTCGTTTCGTGCTGCGTACGGACTCCGGAAACACGCTGACGGCGCGGGGATTGTCGATTGGCACGGGTCCGATTCCCCATGTGCCGGAGTGTGCACCCCTCGGGCCAAACTGTTTCCACGGGATCGAATATCTGCACCGGATCCCAGACGTCTCTGGCAAACGCGTCGCTGTAATTGGCGGAGGCCAGACAGGCGCAGAAATCGTACTGGATCTACTGCGTGCCGCCCCTATGCCAGCCGAACTGACATGGCTGAGCCGGCGCAGCGCATTCTGGCACCTACAAGAGGGCGGTCTTGTCGATCAGATCTATACGCCCGCTTACCATGATGTGTTTCTTGGCCTGACGGACGCGGCGAAAGAAGCAGCGGTATCCGCACAGAAGTACAGCAGCGATGGGTTGACGCCATCCACGGCAGACGAGATTTATCGCCAACTTTATCGCCACAGATATATAACTGGGCGCGACGTCGTCTCTCTTCGTCCGGGGCGAACCGTAACGCGGATCGAACAGCGCTTTGGCGTTTTTTGTTTGAGCACAGAAACGTCAGTAAAGGCAGTCGAAGAGCTGAACGCAGATATCGTGATACTTGCCACAGGCTTTCAACCTGCTGTGCCAGGCTGTCTTGCCCCTATCCGCGATCGGTTGGAAACCGACCCCGGTGGCGCACTGACGCTTGATGCACGTTACCGAGTGCAATGGGATGGCCCCGAAGAAACACCAATCTATGGGCTGAACCATGGGCGGCAATCGCATGGCATTGTTGATCCGCAATTGAGCCTGACCGCTTGGCGAAGTGCAGCAATCTTGGAAGACTTTACTGGCAAGCCGCTTTTTGACGCGCTGCGGCGTTCACCGGCTAGTTTGGTCGATTGGGCCGATGGTGAGGTAGCGGAGGATGCGGTGCGCATTCCAGCATGATCCAGTGTGCCTTACCGCACTCTGCAAGTCGGAGTGCGGTAAGGCCGGCTATTAGAATGATACTGAATATCCGACAGACACGCGCCGGCCTTCATCCGCGACACGCACCGCATCGTTGGTCAGTTCGTTAAATCGCACGCTGCTGGCCGCACTGTTTTCTTGCTGGCGGTCGAACAGATTGGTCACCCCGAATGTCACACGACCCGCGCCAAGCGGATAAGAGCCACCGACGTTGACACGGAACATGTCCTCAAGCTGCGGATTGCCGGGGCGATCGCGCTCGGCGGAAAAGACAACTTCGCCAGACAGGTTCAGGCCGTTCTCAAATGATCGGTCGGTATACAATGTGGCGGTAAATGGCGAGGGAATGCGATTGTTCGGCAGCCAAGCATCGACGTCGCCATCATCGTCACTGTCGAACCGCCCTTCGACAAAGGCAAGTTGCGCGCCGACGCTCCAATCGTCGCGCATGTCATAGTCGAGACTAAATTCCGCGCCCCAAATCTCCTCTTTCTGTTGGCTGATCTCACTTGTCGAGGCATCGAAGGTCACACCTTCGTCTGAGGTCGAATAGTAAACAGAGCTATCGATCGACAATCGGTTTGTATCGTACCTCACCCCCAACTCCCAAGTATCTACAATCTGAGCTTCAGGTTGAATATCTGCAAAGGAAACGGTTGATGACCCGCCCGACGTACCAGCCCGTCTTGTAAATGCGCCAACATCGGGCAGGGAAAAGCCTTGGCTGAAGCCTCCGTAGATAGAGGCGTTTGGTGACAACTCATACACCAACCCGAGATTGCCGACCACGGCGTCGTAATCGAAATCGCCGCCGATCACATCGACCGGCGCAAGCACAAC
>NZ_JBYNDP010000024.1:0-39304 GCF_059783535.1 Tateyamaria sp.
CCCCTCAAAACAAGGTATCCCTGAGGACCGTGGTAGACCACCACGTCGATAGGCCAGAGATGTAAGCGCAGTAATGCGTTCAGTTGACTGGTACTAATTGTCCGATAGGCTTGATTTGATCCAGTAGAAGCAAGACTTCGAACGATACATCAAGAGCATACACACACAATCAGTCGTACATGACTTGGACTTAAAGGGTTTTTTCGGTTTGGTGGTCATAGCGCAAGCAAAACACCCGGTCCCATCCCGAACCCGGCCGTTAAGTGCTGTAGCGCCGATGGTACTGCGTCTTAAGGCGTGGGAGAGTAGGTCACTGCCAAACCTAAAAAGCCCTTTTAGAGTATCTCTCTGACGATGTTTCATAAATCAACCGCCCTTCTGGTGCGGTTTTTTTTGTGTGGTGACGTCAGTGTTGGCGGACCACGCAACAGGCTCCATTCAACTTACGTATACGATCCTTGCCCGGTGGCCGTAACTGCGGCGGAACGACGTTGCTTCTAAGAACGCCATACGCCGACTGCATCAGAGATCACCTAATACACCTGATTGCGTGCCAACGCGCTGCTTGTTAGTACGCGGAATGACCAAACAGATCATGTGCATCAATTGGGGCACCCGCTACGGTGCGCCATACATCAATCGCCTGTACCAGATGGTTGAGCGCAATATCACGCCACCCTTCAAATTCGTTTGCTACACAGACATCCGCGACGGCGTTCGTGACGAGGTAATTTGTCATGATTTGCCCCCAATGCCTGGCGAAATGCCGAAGAACACGCGCGGGAAATGGCCAAAGTCACGACTATGGGCTGAGACCCTGCCGGATTTGGAAGGCCCGGTTCTGTTTCTGGATCTTGATGTCGTGATCACCGGATCGCTCGACGACTTTTTTGCATTCGGGTCGCCCGAGGATGTGGTGTTGGCCCGAAATGTCGCGAAACCGTTTCACAAGTTGGGCCAGACATCCATCTATCGGATGCCTGTTGGTGCGCTCGCCGATTTGCAACGCACGTTTGCCGAAGACCCGCAAACCGTTGCGGACACCCATAAATGGGAGCAAGTTTTTGTAACAAAAACAGCACCAAACGGTGTTAAGTTTTGGCCGAAGCGCTGGGTGCGCCACTTTCGGATCGAGTGTATCCCCCTGTTTCCATTGAACTATTTTATGGAGCCCCGGTTGCCCCGTGATGCGCGTGTGGTTATCTTTGCTGGCGTGCCCAACCCGGCCGATGCGGCGATTGGCCAGTTCTCGGACAGCCTGCCCTATCTTCCACCGCTTCAGCACATTGCCCGTGCGGTACGCCAGGCCCGCAAATTTCAAAGCCTTCGTCGTTATGTATTGCCGACGCCGTGGGTTCAGAGGATCTGGCAGGATACAGCGGATTGATGCCGAACAGCATTTTCTTTGTCAAAATTCCACGCCACTGGTTTCACCACCTGGCTCGGCAGCTTCCGGGCTGAAAAAGTTAGTACTTTTCAGGGCCAGGTGCTGAATGAAACAATAGCCACCTGTGGCGCCTGGATATGCCTGTGAGAACCCATTCTGTCAAAGTTACGGTTACCGGTCGCCATGATCGGGTCTACAGTGCCACGATTGCCTCTGGAGTTGTCGAAGAACGGCCAAACACGGAATGGCAGGCAGAGTTCCGGGACTAGATGCGCGATTTTATGACGGTTTTCCGACAGCAAATGTGGGGGACGGCCTTGCGGTCTCCCGCGACTCGGCGTACATCACCTGAACAAATTGGCGCGGGATGGAGCAGCCCGGTAGCTCGTCAGGCTCATAACCTGAAGGTCGTAGGTTCAAATCCTACTCCCGCAACCAAAAACGCCGTCCTTCGGGACGGCGTTTCCCGTTTGGGTCCCCGTCTGCATGCTAAACGTCACGCCACTGGTCCGCATCGCGCCCGGCGGCCTTCCGCACAATGTCCGTGAGTTCAGTCAGCATTTCCCCCATTGGGTTCGACGCGCGCCACGCAAGACCGATTGATCGTTGCGGAGCCGGCGCGTCAAAGCGGTTGATGCAGACAGGGGCAGATCGCGTTTCGACGTCGATTGCCATTTCCGGGATCAATGTCACCCCGATGCCCGCGCCCACCATCTGCACCAATGTGCCAAGCGAACTGCCATCAAGCCCACCGCCGGGGCGATTTGGGTTAATGTTGCAGAACGATATAGCCTGATCACGAAAACAATGCCCTTCCTCCAGCAGCAGAAGGCGCATGGATGCCAGTGCGTCCAGTTGGACCGGCGCCGCGTCTCGATCCGAATTAGGGCGGATCAACACCATTTCTTCAGTAAACAGCGGCGTTTCGACAAGCGCCGGTTCATCGAGGGGCAGGGCGACAATGGCTGCATCCAGTTGGCCATCTAACAACTCATCCACCAGGCGTGGCGTGATGGTTTCTCGAACGTGTAAATCGACCTGTGGATGAGCGTCCGTCAAGGCACTTATGAAATTTGGTAGAAGGTAGGGGGCGATGGTGGGAATGACCCCAAGACGCAACAGGCCCAACCCACGCCCACGGGCGGTTTGTGCCCAGTCCCCCAGCTCGTCCACGGCCTGCAGAATTGGATTGGCACGTTCGGCGAACTCTTCGCCGCGTGGTGTCAAGCGTAGTGCCCGCGGCTGCCGTTCGAACAATTCGATGCCTAGGTTTCCCTCCAATTCGCGAATCTGGACGGAGAGGGCGGGTTGGGAGATGGCACAACGGTCAGCTGCACGACCAAAGTGCAGGTCTTCGGCCAGTGCCTTGAAGTAGCGGAGTTGGCGTAGAGTGATATTCATAGGTTTTAGTTATCGAGATCATTGGAAAATGCAACTTCTACAAATCGTCAGTTGCTTCTACGTTCGGCTTTGTAAGTGCGCCGCTTCGCTTGATCTCAGGCGAATCGCGCGCGTTGGACTGTATCAGCGGGGGGCGGAAATCATTCTGAAGACAAGTCTAGAATGATTCTTAACTTTCACTAAATCAGACCTTAGCAACGACACGCAACGCAGCAATGAACGGAGACTGACATGGATGGCAACGACATCGGCAAATGCCCTGTGATGCACGGCGCGAGCCTGCAAAGCACCTTTGGTGGGCGCACCAACAAGGATTGGTGGCCGAACGCCCTCAAGGTTGAGGTGCTTCACCAGCACGGTGCCCGCACCAATCCAATGGACCCGGATTTCGACTATCGGGAAGCTGTCAAAGGGCTCGACTATGATGCGGTCAAGGCGGACTTGTATGCGTTGATGACCGACAGCCAACCTTGGTGGCCCGCGGACTGGGGTCATTACGGTGGCTTGATGATCCGCATGGCGTGGCACGCCGCCGGTACGTACCGGATGCAGGACGGGCGCGGTGGCGGTTCTGCCGGTGATCAGCGGTTTGCCCCTTTGAATTCCTGGCCGGATAACGCGAGCCTGGATAAAGCCCGTCGCCTGCTGTGGCCCATCAAGAAGAAGTACGGCAACGCCTTGTCCTGGGCTGACCTGATGCTGCTGGCAGGGAATATTGCTTACGAATCCATGGGTTTGAAGACTTTTGGCTTTGGCTTTGGCCGTGCCGATACATGGGCGCCTGGCATCGATATCAACTGGGGTGAGGAAGCCGAGTGGCTTGCCCCAAGTGAAAATCGCTACGAAGATCTGGACGATCCGTCGACCATGGCAAACCCCTTGGCTGCCGTGCACATGGGCCTGATTTACGTCAACCCGGAAGGCGTGAATGGCAATCCTGACCCAGCCCGTACGGCACTGCATGTGCGCGAAACCTTTGCCCGTATGGCCATGAACGACGAAGAAACTGCTGCGCTGACGGCCGGCGGACACACTGTTGGCAAGGCCCACGGCAATGGCGATGCAGGTACATTGGGCGCCGAACCAGAAGGTGCCGGTATCGAGGCACAGGGCATGGGGTGGATGAACCCCAACCAGACTGACAAAGCCAGCTCGCTTGTCACGTCGGGCATTGAAGGCGCGTGGACAACCGAACCGACCAAGTTTGACATGGGCTATTTCAAGCTGCTCTTTGGCTACGATTGGGAGCTGACCAAGTCGCCTGCGGGTGCGAACCAGTGGCAACCCGTCGATATCAAGGAAGAGGACATGCCGGTCGATGCGTCTGATCCTTCGAAACGCACGATGCCGATGATGACGGACGCAGACATGGCGATGAAGGTCGACCCGATCTATCGCGAGATCTGCGAAAAGTTCATCGCCGACGAAGACTACTTCCGCGATACCTTTGCCCGCGCGTGGTTCAAGCTGACCCACCGCGATATGGGGCCGCGTGCCAACTATATCGGTCCCGACGTTCCCGCCGAGGATCTGATCTGGCAAGATCCGATCCCCGCAGGAAACACTGGTTACGATGTGGGCGCTGTGAAAGCCAAGATCGCGGCAATCGGTGTCAGCCATGCTGACCTGATTGCAACGGCTTGGGATAGTGCCCGCACGTTCCGTGGGTCGGATAACCGGGGCGGTGCCAATGGTGCGCGCATCCGTTTGGCACCGCAACGCACGTGGGAAGGCAACGAACCTGAGCGTCTCGATGCCGTTCTGGCTGCGCTGGAACCAATTGCAGCGGAAACAGGTGCCTCGGTCGCGGATGTCATCGTTCTGGCCGGCAATGTTGCTGTGGAAGCAGCGGCCAAGGCGGCTGGTTTGGACGTGACTGTTCCGTTCACGCCGGGTCGCGGTGACGCTACCGACGAGATGACAGATGCCGACAGCTTCGATGTGCTGGAGCCTCACGCAGATGGTTTCCGGAACTTCGCCAAGGCGGATCTTGCCATCAGCGCCGAAGAACTGACACTGGACCGCGCGCAATTGATGGGCCTCAACGCGCAAGAGATGACCGCTCTGCTGGGTGGCATGCGTGTGCTGGGCACAAACCATGGCGGCACATCGCATGGTGTGTTTACCGACCGGGCTGGGCAGTTGACGCAGGACTTCTTCGTTAACCTGACCGATATGGCCTACAGCTGGCATCCGGCGGGCGACGGCAGCTATGAGCTGCGCGACCGTGCAACCGGTGCGATCAAATACACGGCGACCAGCGCCGATCTGGTCTTTGGCTCAAACTCGATCCTGCGGTCCTATGCCGAGGTGTATGCTCAGGACGACAATGCCGGGAAGTTCGTGAACGACTTTGTCGCGGCTTGGACCAAGGTTATGAACAACGACCGGTTCGACCTGCTGTAAGGCACTCTCAAATCAGTGAAACGCGGGCCATCACGGCCCGCGTTTTTCGTTTCAGACATCAAAAAAGATGGTCTCGTCAGGTCCTTGCAGGTGGATGTCGAATTGGAAAGTTGCGGCTGAAACTTCCTTGGCAATCAGGGTCTGCACGCGGCTCTGATGTTCAATCCGGGTGAGCCATGGGTCGTCGGCAACCATCGGATCGTTCGGGAAATACATGCGCGTTTGCAGCGCGATGTTGATGCCCCGTGCCACGATCCAGAACGTGATGTGCGGCGCCATCATCCGCCCACCGGGGAATGGAACCGCGCCGGGCTTGATTGTCTCGAATGCCCAGACGCCCGTATCGTAGTCGCCTGCTGTGCGTCCCCAGCCGGCGAAATTCGGATCTCCCGCACCACGTGGATCCCCCGTTCTGTAGATGCCGTTGACGTCCGCCTGCCATATCTCGACCAGCGCATCCTTGAGCGGTGTTCCCGTGCCATCAAACACGGTCCCCGTGACAGTGATCCGATCGCCTTCAGTTTTTTCGTTGATCATGGTTGATCCAAGATCGTGATCATAAACCCCTGTGATACCGCAGAAATTCGGGACGCATCCGATGTGGATATAAGGCCCGGCGGTCTGCGACGGGCTTTCCTTGAGGTGGGTCTGCTTTTGCATCAATTCCCCTCCATCCGGTTTTCGAACATGGTAGACCGCCGTCCGCGCAGCACGATGTCGAACTTGTAGGCGCGTGCGTCCATCGGCACCGTGTTGTTCATGTCCAGCGGCGCGATAAGTTGGGCGATGGCCTCCGGGTCGCCGATCGTGCGCACGATGGGGCAGAGCGGGATCAGCGGATCGCCTTCGAAATACATCTGTGTGATCAGGCGCTGACCAAAGCTGTGCCCGAAGACAGAAAAGTGGATATGTGCGGGTCGCCAGTCGTTCACGCCGTTGGGCCATGGATAGGCTCCGGGTTTGATGGTGCGGAAGGTATAACCACCGTCTTCATCCGTGATCGTCCGGCCGCAGCCGCCAAAGTTTGGGTCAAGCGGGGCGAGGTATCCTTCTTTTGCGTGGCGATAGCGTCCACCCGCATTGGCCTGCCAGAATTCCAACAGTGCGCCCGGAATGCCACGCCCGTTTTCATCCAGCACCCGCCCATGCACAATGATGCGCTGACCCAGCGCCATTTCGCCGGGCTTGGCAAAGTTCAGGATCATGTCGTTATCGAGTTCGCCCAGCATATCTTGGCCGAAAATCGGGCCGGTTTCCTCGCTCAGCGTCGTGTTCATAGACAAGAGCGCCTTTTGCGGCGAGCGGACCACGCTGGTTTTGTAATCGGGCGACAGAGGTTTCGGATGCCAGTTGCGATCCCGGTGGAAAAGGGGGCCGTCGCTCATGTCCCGGCTTCCATTTCGGCGAAGGTTTCCTTGGCGATCTTCAGGGCTCGGTTGGCGCGTGGCACGCCTGCATAGATGGCGACGTGCTGGAACGCTTCGGTCACGTCCTGTTTGCTGGCCCCTGTGCGCGCCGTGGCGCGAATGTGCATCGGAATTTCATCGAAGTTGCCGGTGGCGGCGAGGAGCGCGAGGGTTAACATCGACCGTTCCCGCAGGCTGATCACATCGCTGGCCCAGACGGTGCCCCATGCCCCTTCCGTGATCAGTTCCTGAAACGGCGCGTCAAAGGGCGTTTTAACCGCCTCGGCACGGTCCACGTGGGCATCGCCCAGCACGGTCCGGCGCACGCCCATACCTCTGGCCCATTTGTCGTCCATCGAACCCTCCCTTTTCCTTGGTGATAGCATGGGGCAAACGGCGTTGTCGCCTTGACTTTCCACCCCCTGCCCGGTGTATCTGCGCCGATCAAAAACCGCAGCCCCGAAGGGATCTCGCCATGCATGCTTACCGCTCTCACTCCTGCGCCGCTCTGACTTCGGCCAATGTGGGTGATAATGTGCGTTTGTCGGGCTGGGTCCACCGGGTGCGGGACCACGGCGGCGTTCTGTTCATCGACCTGCGCGACCACTACGGCGTGACGCAGGTGCTGTGCGACCCGGACAGCCCGGTGTTTGCCGAGTTGGAGAAGGTGCGCAGCGAATGGTGCATTCGCATCGATGGCAATGTGAAGGCACGTGACGAAAGCCTGATCAACCCCAAGCTGCCCACGGGTGAGATCGAGGTCTACATCCGCGATCTGGAAGTTCTGGGCCAGTCGGCGGAACTGCCGCTTATGGTGTTCGGTGATCAGGAATACCCGGAAGAAACCCGCCTGACCTATCGCTATCTCGACCTGCGCCGTGACAAGATGCAGGAGAACATGAAGCTGCGGTCTGACGTTGTATCTTCGATCCGCAAGCGCATGTGGGACAAGGAATTCCGCGAGTACCAAACGCCGATCATCACAGCATCCTCACCTGAAGGTGCACGTGATTTCCTCGTTCCGTCGCGCCTGCACCCCGGCAAATTCTATGCATTGCCGCAGGCGCCACAGCAGTTCAAGCAGCTGTTGATGGTGTCGGGCTTCGACAAGTATTTCCAGATCGCGCCATGCTTCCGCGATGAAGACCCACGCGCGGACCGTTCGCCCACCGATTTCTACCAGTTGGACATGGAGATGTCCTTTGTCGAACAGCAGGACGTGTTCGACACGATCGCGCCCGTCCTGGCCGGTGTGTTCGAAGAGTTTGGCGGCGGCAAGAAGGTGGATGCACCCGAAACATGGGAGCAGATCAGCTACCGTGATGCGGCCCTGTGGTATGGCTCCGACAAGCCCGACCTGCGCAACCCTATCAAAATGCAAGTGGTCTCCGACCACTTTCGCGATTCCGGCTTTGCGATTTTCGCAAAGCTGTTGGAGCAGGAAGGCACCGAGATCCGCGCCATTCCAGCGCCGGGCGGGGGCAGTCGGAAGTTCTGTGACCGCATGAACGCCTATGCGCAAAAGGAAGGTCTGCCTGGTATGGGCTATATCTTCTGGCGTGATCAGGGAGAAGGGATGGAAGCGGCTGGTCCGCTGGCCAAGAACATCGGTCCCGAACGTACCGAAGCGATCCGCCAGCAATTGGGTCTAGGTGTGGGTGATGCGGCCTTCTTCCTGGGTGGCAAACCTAAAGCGTTCGAGGCCATTGCAGGCCGTGCGCGCAACGTGATTGGTGAAGAGCTGAAGCTGATTGACGAAGATCGCTTTGCCTTTGCCTGGATCGTGGATTTCCCGATCTACGAAGTCGACGAAGAAACCGGTAAGATCGACTTTGAACACAACCCGTTCTCTATGCCGCAAGGCGGGATGGAAGCACTGGACGGTGACCCGCTCAAGGTGCTGGGCTATCAATATGACCTGGCTTGCAACGGATACGAGCTGGTGTCAGGTGCCATCCGGAACCACCGGCCCGAGATCATGTTCAAGGCGTTCGAGATTGCGGGTTACGACGAGGCAGAGGTACGCAAGCGCTTCGGCGGCATGGTTAATGCGTTCCAATACGGCGCGCCGCCCCACGGGGGCTGTGCAGCGGGCATCGACCGGATCGTGATGCTGCTGGCGGGTGAACAGAATATCCGTGAGGTGATCCTTTTCCCGATGAACCAGCGCGCCGAGGACCTGATGATGCAGGCTCCAAGCGACCCCACCAGCGACCAGCTGATGGAACTGGGCCTGCGGGTCATTCCGCAGGACTAAGCAAGCAATTGCGCAATGACATCTGGTTACCCCGTGAAACTGGGGGTAACCGATGCTATCTTGGCACCGTGTTCGGAAAGCCCCATGGTGTGTAGACGTGCGTAACTTTGATCCTCAACTTGCCGAAATCCGGTTTGGATTTGGCTTGTCACCTGTTTATGCGCAGCCGGACAATATCGAAGATATGTTGAGCGGTCTGATGGGTCCTGACCTGATGCAGAGCGCGTTTCCCATTGAAGGCTTTGCTCAATTCAGGTCGCGCATGGTCGCAGCGCAGGCGCAAAATGAAATACGTCGCAAAAATCGCGGGACGGACCTTGCTGCGGCAGCACGCAAGAAGCGAAATGTGCTGAACAAGGAAGCGCGGATCGCCATGTTCGGCTGGTTGGGTCAGACGATGTTGCGACGCACACATACGCAAACAGCCTTCCGGGAGCGGATTGTCGCGTTTTGGGCGGATCACTTTACCGCGCGCGGCAAGCGCGGTGTCATTCGACGCGCTACGTCACCTTACACTGAAGATGCCATTCGCCCTTTTATTGCTGGACGATTTGAGGACTTGTTGCAGTCTGCCGTCATGCACCCGCTGATGCTGGATTATCTGGATCAGACCCGTGCCATGGGCCCCACAAGTGCACGCGCAGTCAAGCGAGGCCCCAAGAAACCTGCCGGCTTGAACGAGAATCTTGCGCGCGAGGTTTTGGAGTTGCACACGTTGGGCGTCGACGGACCGTATACGCAAGAAGACGTGACGCAACTGGCCGAGCTTTTCACTGGTTTGACCTTTGATGCGCGCAACGGTTTCAAGTTTCGGAAGGATATTGCCGAACCGGGGGCCGAAACCGTGCTTGGCGTTGCATATGGCGAACAGCCAAATGTGAAATGGGTGCGCGAGGCTTTGGCTGATTTGGCTGCGCACCCGGCCACCGCGAGACATCTGGCCTGGAAACTCGCGGTTCATTTCGTGTCGGACACTCCTGATCCCAAATTGATCGACACGTTGGAGGCCGCATACATCGAAAACGACGGCGCGCTTATGCCTGTCTACGAGGCGTTGCTGGGGCATCCATCTGCGTGGCAACCTACGTTGTCGAACTTCAAACTGCCCATTGATTTTGTTTCATCGGGATTGCGCGCGCTGGCAATCCCCAAGGAAGCTTTTGCGGAGCGCGAGGAAAAGTGGATTGCGCGATTTTTCAGCCAACCCCTGACACGGATGGGGCAAACATGGGAACGTCCGATTGGACCGGACGGTTGGGCGGAAGAGGATCCAAAATGGATCACGCCGCAAGGCATTGCTGCCCGGGTAGCGTGGGCGATGGCCACGCCTGTTCGTGTCAAAGATCCGCTGCCCGATCCGCGTGAATTCGCGGAAACTGCGTTGGGGCGTTTTGCGGATGATGCGGTCCGGTTTGTCGCGGCATCTGCAGAAAGCCGTCCCGAAGCCGTGGGGCTTGTCCTCATGTCACCCGCCTTTCAGCGCAAGTAGGAGATTGTGATGTCATCGTCCTTGTCTCGCCGTGACTTTCTGGCCCGCACCGGGGTGATTGGCTGTTCTTTGGCTGCCAGCCCGTTGCTGACACCGGTAAGCTTTGCGGCGGCACCCTGGGACACGCGGCTGGTTGTCATCATTCTCCGGGGTGGCATGGACGGGCTGGATGTTGTTCAGCCCTATGGCGATCCTGCCTTTAACAGTCTTCGCGGGTCATTGGCCCTCGGACCCGAGGGCGGTGCTTATGATCTTGATGGCTACTTTGCCATGCATCCAAGCCTTGGGCCGCTGATCCCGATGTGGGAAGCGGGGCAACTTTCTTTTGTGCATGCCGTATCCACGCCCTACCGTGACAAGCGCAGCCATTTTGATGGTCAGGACTTGTTGGAGGCTGGCACGACGAGCATGGTGGGCGTTCGGGATGGATGGTTGAACCGTATGCTGCAGGCAGTCCCCGGTGTGACGTCACAGACAGCCTATGCCGTTGGGCGCAGTGACATGTTACTGCTTCAGGGGGCCGCAGATGTAGCAAACTGGTCGCCAGATGCCGATCTTAGCCTGAGCCCGCAAGCCGCGCGACTGCTTGAGACTGTGACGGAGTCGGATCCTGCCCTGCACGCTGCATTGTCCGAAGCCCAGATATTGTCGGACGTGACCGACGACATACAGAAGCGAAGTAAGGGCAGCCATTTGCAAACTGCCGAGTTCGCGGCGGAACGTCTTTCAGACGAAGCGAGGATCGCGGCTTTTTCGTTGAACGGGTGGGACACCCACGGCGGGCAACCGCGCTTCATAAACACCGCGCTAACTCGTCTGGCGGAAACGCTGCTGACCTTGCGGGGAAAGATGCGTGGGAACACGTGGCGCAAGACGGCGGTTGTTGCGATGACCGAATTTGGTCGCACAGCGCGGCAGAACGGAACCCTTGGCACCGACCACGGTACGGGCGGGCTTATGATCCTTGCCGGTGGCGCGATCAAGGGCGGGCGTGTTTTTGGTCAATGGCCTGGCTTGGGTGATGGTGATTTGTATCAAGATCGTGATCTGATGCCGACGGGTGATGTCCGTGCTCACGCGGCTTGGGTGATGCAGGGTTTGACGGGGCTGGATCGGAACGTGTTGGAGAGCGCTGTTTTCCCCGGCATGGACATGGGCGACGATCCGGGACTGATCCTCTGATCCATGCGCAATGCCACTTGGCCTTGGGCGGCTACTTGCCTAACGTCCGGCCATGACTGCGCTTTATACAGTGAATGCGGCACCTGTGCCCGATTGGACACCGCCGCCCGTGCCGGATGCAACAACCGTGCTGACCGGCACCCAGGCCAGGCTCGAGCCGTTGCGTGCGGAGCAACACGCTGCGTTGTTGTATCGGGCATATGTCGGCCATGACCGTGTATGGGACTACCTGCCCTACGGTCCTTATTCCTCGTCTGCGCAGTATCATCGTTGGGTGCGAGATGCCGAGAAGGATCCAGCGCTGCAATTCTATGCAATTCTCAACATTGCCAGCGGCCAGTATGAGGGTGTCGCCAGCTTTTTACGCATTGCACCTGAGGCAGGCAGCATTGAGGCGGGGCACATCAATTTTAGCCCGGCCTTACAGAAGACACGCGCTGCAACCGAGGCGCTGTATCTGATGATGACATGGGCTTTTGAAGCGGGCTACCGCCGCTTTGAGTGGAAATGTGATGCGCTGAACCGAGGGTCGCGCGCCGCTGCGCAACGGCTTGGATTGAGCTACGAAGGCATCTTTCGCCAAGCGACTGTGGTGAAGGGACGCAATCGGGACACTGCTTGGTTCGCCGCCATCGATGCCGAGTGGCCCGCCCTCAAGGAAGCATTTGGTGCATGGCTGTCGGACACCAATTTCGACGCAACAGGTGCGCAGATTGAACGTTTGTCCGATTTGACCCGGCTTGTGCGTGTCGCTGACGATCCGACGTTAACGGGCGGGTAGGCCGCCTGTCAGATCGCGATCTTTTCCGACAGCCTGTCCTGAACCAATCCGGCGATTGCTGCAGTTTCTGACGCGGCAGAATCGCCCCGCGCGCGCTTGGCCGCAAGTGCATCCGTAGCCTGCAACAACTCCGCGTCATGTGCGCTGCGCGCGACGCCACCTAGAAACTGCACAATATAGTCAAGGGTACGTGCGTCATGAACGTCTTCCAGTACGTCAGCGACATGAACCATATCGTCGCGATATGCGATTGGATCTGGTTCGACATCTCCTTCGGGGACCGTTCGTGGCCCAAGCGGTTGCCTGTCTTCTGGCAAATGCCTCAGAATCCCCTCTTGGAAGTTGGCGAGCGAGACCACAGGCTTTTCCATGAAACCATCCGCCCCAGCGTCTAGCGCGCGGTGCGCGCCATCAGCATCGCCCGAAATTCCGATGATCACGTCAGGACGTTGCCCGGCTGTTGCAAGATCGTGAATGAGATCGGCACCGTTCCCGTCCGGCAGCCCCAAATCGATGATCGCGACGGATGGGCGATATACCTGCAAATGCCGTCGGGCCGCGCGCATCGTATCGGCGCGCCTGATGCGCGCACCGCTGCGCAGACAAAGCAGTCGCATCGCTTCGCAGGCATAGCGGCTGTCCTCGATCACGAGAACGGTCAGCCCCAAAAGTGGGCGCAAGGCGGTTGGGGCCGGGTAACTGGGTTTGAACGGGTCCGTCGTGTCCATCAGATCCTCCAAAAGCTCTTGCGACTCATCGTTACGTCTCCATGCCTAACAGCGCGTTAACGTCACATTGCACCTTGCCCGCCTCTTGGTGATAAGGGCGCAATTGCCAGTCAGAGGAGCCTTAGAACATGATCGGTCGCCTGAACCACGTTGCCATTGCCGTACCCGACCTCGAGGCCGCCGCCGCGCAATATCGCAGCGCGCTGGGCGCGAATGTCGGTGAGCCGCAAAACGAACCCGATCACGGCGTGACCGTCATTTTCATCGAGCTGCCCAATACCAAGATCGAGCTGCTGTACCCCCTTGGTGATAATAGCCCGATCCAAGGTTTCCTGGACAAGAACCCGTCGGGCGGTATCCATCACGTCTGCTACGAAGTCGAAGACATCATCGCGGCCCGCGATCATCTGAAAGCCAGCGGCTTGCGTGTGCTGGGCGATGGCGAGCCCAAGATCGGCGCCCATGGCAAACCGGTGCTCTTCCTGCATCCAAAAGATATGAATGGCACCCTGACCGAGCTTGAGCAGGTCTGATGGGCATCACGTCTGCCCTTGTTCTCTATGCTGTCATCTGGTGGCTGTGCTTCCTGATCGCCCTGCCAATCAAGGTGCAGACTCAGGGTGATCTGGGTGACGTGGAGCCGGGCACGCATGCGGGCGCTCCCGAACATCACCATACGCGCCGCAAGGCGTGGATTGTGACATGGGTGGCCTTGGTCTTGTGGGTTGTTATCGCCGGGATCATCCTTTCGGGATGGATCACTCTGGACGATATGAACTTTTTTGATCGGGCGATTGAGCCGCTGTGACGTTGTGAAAGATGTGGGTGAATGTTGCGGCCCCGATGATTGGGATCAGCAGGTTCACCAAAGGTACGCTGAGCGGGATTGCCATGAGTGTGCCCGCAAGCCAGATCGTTCCGTTATGGGCACGCCGTAGCTCCTTGGCCCGCGCGCGACCGACGCGGCGTATGGCTGCCAGTGTGAAGTATTCTCGACCCAGCAAGAACCCGTTCAGGCCCCAGAAGATGAAGGGGGCAGCGGGGGTGAAGATCACATAAAGGATCAGTGCCAAAATGTTGGCGCCGATCAGCACGCCCAGAAAGTTTATCGTGTCCACAACTGCATCCCCAAACGGGACGTTCTGCGCCGGTGGTAGGTTGGGGTAGTGGCGGTCTTCGACCGCCTGTGCGACCTCATCAAGGAACATTGATGTTATGGCAGAGGCCACCGGCATCATCAGGAAGATCGACAGCACAAGGAACAAGAGGAATGAGCTCCAAGTGATGATGTCGCCAAGCCACGTTATGGTGCCGATCCAAGGGACAGATACACCGTCTGCCGTAAGCCAGCCGATGAACCAGACAAAGCCCGATGTGGCTGCGACAAGAAGTGCGATCGTAAGGGCAATCCCCAACAGCAGAACCCGCCGAAAGCGCGGGTCGCTGATCTGGCCGAGGGCTGAGAAAAACGCAGTCAGGATCATGCGTCGACCCATGAGGTAATGGCCGGTACGTCGGGGCGGGGACGTTCGGGCGGGGCGGAGGTTTCTGTACCGATATGGATGAACCCGGCGATCCGTTCGTTTTCGGCAAGGCCAAGTGCATCCGTCATGAACCCGCGATCATGGCTGGGCCACCCGCTGAGCCAGTTTGCGCCCCAACCCGCGGCGAGGGCGGCGTTTAGTAGAGAGAGACAGACGGCGCCAGCCGAGTAAGTCATTTCCAATGCAGGGATTTTTTCGACCGGGCGTGTGACTTCCACAACCGCGACAGCCAGGTGCCCCTGATCGAATTGCGACCGTCCTTTCGTGATCTGATCGGGGTCAAGGCCAAGGGCCAGCCCTCGTTGTTCCGCCGTCTCGGCCAGACGGGGCATGGCCGCTTTGCCCAGCACGATGAAGCGCCATGGTTCCAGTTTGCCGTGATCCGGGGTGCGGGCAGCTACCGTCAGAAGCTGTTCTAGCGTTGCCCGATCCGGCACGGGTTCCCGCAACGTTTTGGCGGGACGAGACCGGCGGGTCATAAGGAAGTCGAGTGCAGCTTGGTTTCTTGTGGGCATATGTTACGCCTTTTTACATGTTGAGGTGCATGTCGTGGCGATTGGCTGCGACGTCAAGGGGTTAGAGGCCAAGTTGTTGGGCCATATGGTCAATTTCGGCGCGCAGGAAAGCGTCGAACCGTGGCCCGGGTTGACGGTTGTTCAGGGCGCGGGCCATGGGATCTGGGGCAGTGATCTTGCTGCCGGACAGGGCTTCGAGCGTGGCGTGACCGCAGAAGGGGACGTAGATTTCAGAGTACCCTCCCTCGTGGCTGAGGACCAATTTTCCGTCGCAGATACGTTCCGCCAAGGCTTTGATTTTCAACGTTATTTCGCGGAAGGTTTTGGCGGTGGCCAGCATACGGGCGAGGGGGTCCACAGCGGACGCGTCAAAGCCGCAGGCCACGATGATAAGGTCGGGATTGAAAGCCTCGATGGCGGGAACGGCAACCCGGTTAATGGCGTGGAGATAGGCCGTGTGACCCGCCCCTGCGGGCAGTGGAAGGTTGATATTTGCGCCTTCGCCGGCGTCACTGCCGCGATCCTTTAAGTATCCTGTTTCTAAGGGATAATTCCCCTCCTGATGAAAGGAGATCGTGAGCACATCGGGCCGGTCATAGAAGATGGACTCCGTGCCGTTGCCGTGGTGCACATCCCAATCCAGAACGGCGACGCGCAGGCCGGGACGCGTGGCTTTGGCAGCCTCAATCGCGATGGCGATATTGGCCATCAGGCAGAAGCCCATGGGGGTCGCCGCTTCGCAATGGTGGCCCGGTGGGCGGGCGAGGGCGTAAGCGTTTTCATGGGTGCCTTTCAAAACGGCTTCGACCGCTGCGGTGGTGAGGCCCGCGGCAAGCGCGGCAATCTCGTATCCACCGGTGGCGAAGGGCGCGTGGTGACCGATCTCACCCCCTTGCGCATCAGATAAGGCTTTGAATTCATTCAGGTAGCTTTCGGGGTGCACCCGCATCAAATGGTCATGTGTTACCGCGTCGGCCGTGGTGACATGCAGGTCATTTGTCAGACCCGTAACATCCATCAGGTTTTTCATCCGCCGCTTGGTTTCGGGGCTTTCCGGCAGGCCACCAGCGGCCAGTGGTTGCACCAATCCACCCAAAGGTACGGTAAAGGCATAGTTGCCGCCGCCGTGCCACATGGTGCGTTCGTCCCAGAAGAATGCGGTGCTCATAGTGCCCTCCGTTTGGTGTTGGCAAGGTGGCGGAAATCAGGAGGCGACGCAACGTACGGTGGAGGCACTACTCGGCAGCAGGCGAATCGTGGTTAACGGCCACGAAATAGGGGAATTCGACGATGCACTATGTGTGCACCCGCTGTGCACCCCCCGTACACCGGTTGTGCACCAATTGCAGGGTTGACGCGGCGTACGGTGCCGTTGATTACCAACGGGTTAACGGCCTTCCGCTAGCAGTGAGGGCACGTCCAGTGGGGCGTTGTTCATCGCGATGGCACCGTCCGATGCGCGCGGCCACTCAGCCTCGGGCCGGTCCCGATACAGTTCGATCCCGTTGCCGTCTGGGTCAAGGAAATAGACCGCTTCTGACACACCATGATCAGCCGCCCCCTCCAGCTGTGTGCCGTGGTCCAGCACACGTCCCAGAGTGGCACCCAGAGACGCGCGGTCCGGAAAGACGAAGGCGACGTGATAGAGCCCTGCGGCGCGCTCGGGTGCCGGGCCCGTCCCGCGTGAGTGCCAGGTATTCAGACCGATATGGTGATGATAGCCGCCCGCCGACAGGAACGCGGCCTGATCGCCGTAGCGCTGGGTCAGGCTGAATCCGAGAACATCGCGGTAGAATGCGATGGAGCGTTCAAGGTCCGTGACCTTGAGGTGGATATGGCCGACGCGTGTGTCAGCCGGGACTGTGGCAGTCATCATATGTCTCCTTTGATCCCAAAGTTAGGGACCGTCAGGGTCAGTGGCTAGGCGCAGTTCTGCACAGCATTGGTGCGGGATGGTGGACAGGTACGCCTGGGCGCCCATAGGCTGAACATCTGCCAGTGGAGGATGCCATGGATATCTTGAGGACCGACGATGCCCGGTTTGACGGGCTACCGGATTTCGACTTTGCCCCGCACTATGTCGATATCGACGACACTGACGGCGGGTCACTGCGTGTCCATTACCTCGATGAAGGCCCGCCTGATGGCGAGGTTGTACTGGTCATGCATGGCGAGCCGACTTGGAGCTATCTCTATCGCCACATGATCCCCGTTTTCACGGCCGCGGGTCATAGGGTGTTGGCGCCGGACCTTGTGGGCTTTGGCCGGTCAGACAAGCCCACGCGGCAGTCCGACTACACCTATCAGCGGCATGTGGACTGGATGACCGATTGGCTAAGCCAAGTTGATGCAACGGGGATCACGCTGGTCTGTCAGGACTGGGGCGGGTTGATCGGGTTGCGCCTGTTGGCAGCGATGCCGGAGCGGTTCAAGCGGCTGGTGGTTGCCAACACGGCCTTGCCCACGGGGGATCACCCGATGAGCGATGCGTTCAGGGCGTGGCGTGACTTTTCCCAGACAGTAGACCCGTTCGATGCGGGCCGGATTGTCTATGGCGGGACCGAAACGAAGCTGACGCCGGAAGAGCTCGCAGCCTACAATGCGCCCTTTCCCGATGAGAGCTACAAGGCAGGCGCACGTGTTTTCCCGATGCTGGTGCCCGATGGACCGGATGATCCGGCAGCAGGGCCGAACCGGGCGGCGTGGGCTGTGCTGGAAACGCTGGAGTTGCCTGTCCTGACCGCCTTTGGTGCCCAGGACAAGGTGATGGCGGGGGTCGAGAAGGTGTTTCAGCGCAAGATGCCGGGCGCCAAGGGGCAGCCTCATGTGATCTTTGATGGCGCCGGGCACTTTTTGCAGGAGGATGTGGGACCGGAGCTGGCGCGTGCAGTGGTGGCGTTTATGCTCTCAAACGCTTAGTGCGGTGGTGCTCCTCGTCCGGTCATTCACACAGCGCGTCTGGCACCTTAGCGCCAGTAGTTGTTTGCTTGCGCAACTGTCTGGAAGTGCGTTGCTACAACATGTGAGGCCATCGTCAGGCTGTCTGCATTGTTCGCATAATCGGGACGCATTCGGTTGCGTGCAGCGTCGTCGGGCTGTGTTTTTATAACCGCCATACGGGCCAGTTTAATGGCCAGTTCAAAGCCGGCTTCAGGGTTTTCCGTTTCCAAGCTGGGCAACCAAGACATAGTCCCTCCAATTTTATGTCGTGTGCGATATAAATGTCATTCTTGAAGCGTCCGAGGTTGCGTGTCAATAGTTATATCGCGCACGATACAATTTGCAGGGAGAAACACGTGGAAGCGAATGAGATGCCAACGCGCGCGGAGGACATGTTCTGCTACGGAATTTACGCGGCTTCGCATGTAGTTAACCGTGCATACACACCGCACCTGACACAGCTTGGCCTGACATATCCGCAATACATCACACTTACGCTTTTGTGGGAGCGGGATGGGCAAAAGGTGACTGAGATTGCCGGAGCGCTGCGTATGATGACAAGTACGCTGACCCCCCTGATAAAACGTCTGGAGGCGCAAAGCCTGGTTGAGCGTAGCGAGGACAGTAAGGATCGCAGGGCTGTACGCGTACACCTGACGTCCAAAGGGCACGCTCTGCGGCACAAGGCGCCGGACATCACGGCTTGTATGGTTCAGGGCACAACGCTGAATCGTTCGGAATTGCAAACCTTGCAGAGCTTGCTGGACAAGCTTTGCAATGGGCTGGCGTCAGACTGACCGTCAGAGGATCTGTTTGGTCCTTGCGACTGTAGATCGCTCAGTTGAACAGTCAGCGATGAGCCTCCTGCTTGTAGGTGTTAACTCCCAACCATCCCCACGATCTCGTAGGTACGCTTGAGGATCGGTTGTGTGATCTCGCGCGCTTGTTCGGCACCGCGGGCAAGCAGTCTGTCGATCTCGGTCACGTCACCCATCAGCCGCGACATCTCGGCCGAGATGGGGCTGAGCTTTGCAACTGCCAGATCAACCAGAGCCGGTTTGAACGCGCCGAATTGCGCGCCGCCGTGATCCGCCAGCACCTGTTCGACGCTCATGTCAGCCAGAGCTGCGTAGATGTTCACAAGGTTGCGCGCCTCGGGGCGGTCTTCGAGCCCTTTGGCCTCGGACGGCAGGGCGTCGGGGTCAGTCTTGGCCTTGCGGATCTTTTTCGCAATCGTATCGGCGTCGTCCGTCATGTTGATACGGGAGGCATCCGAGGGATCGGATTTCGACATCTTCTTGGATCCGTCGCGCAGGCTCATCACGCGTGTCGCCACCCCTTGGATCACCGGTTCGGTGAGGGGGAAGAAATCGACGCCGTAGTCGTGGTTGAACTTCGCGGCGATATCGCGCGTGAGTTCAAGGTGTTGCTTCTGGTCGTCGCCCACGGGCACGTGGGTCGCGTGGTAGATCAGGATATCCGCCGCCATGAGGGCTGGGTAGCCAAAGAGACCAAGCGAGGCGTTTTGCGCGTTCTTGCCCGCCTTGTCCTTGAACTGTGTCATGCGCTGCATCCAGCCCATGCGGGCCACACAATTGAAGACCCAGCCCAGCTGCGCGTGTTCGGGCACTTGGGACTGGTTGATGAGGATGGATTTTTCCGGGTCAACGCCTGCGGCGATGTACCCTGCGGCCAGCTCGCGTGTCTTTGCAGCGAGGTCGGCCGGGTCTTGCCATGTGGTAATCGCGTGCAGATCAACCATGCAGTAGATCGTCTGGTACGTGCCCTCGTTCTGCATTTCGACATAGCGTTTGAGCGCGCCAAGGTAGTTGCCCAACGTCAGGCCGCCCGAGGGCTGCATGCCCGAGAACACGCGGGGTGTGAATTGGCTGTCTGACATTGGCTTACCTCTGGGCAAATTTGCGTCGTTGGCTTACCCATGGCTTAAACAAAGTTCAAGCAGGCAGGCCCCCATGTCCGAGCATCATGATCCAAGCCCCGTGAACCCTTTGCCGCCAGCCGTCTGGTTGCTTTTCCTGGCGGTGGCGCTGCCCGAATTGGCCTTTTCGCTGGGCGAGGCCAACCTGATCGGCGGGCCGGGGGCGGTCGGTTGGCGGTTGCAGGCCTTGAACGACTACAGCTTTTCGGGTGAGGCATTCGATTACATGCTGGGCAATGGCATTCTGTTGCCCGAGCACATGCTGCGTTTCCTGACCTATCCCTTTGTGCATGGCACATTCACGTCGACCCTGTTTGCCGGGGTGATCCTGCTGGCCATGGGCAAGATGGTCGGCGAGGTGATGGGCGGCTGGGCGGTTATCCTGCTGTTTGTGCTGTGCGGTGTCTTTGGTGCGCTTGTTTTTGGCCTGATCACCGATCAGGCGTGGCTGATCGGGGCCTATCCATCCGTTTACGGTCTGATCGGCGTTTTTACCTTTCTGTTGTGGCAGAAGCTGGCCGCGACAGGCGGACCGCAATCACGTGCGTTCACCTTGATCGGCGTGCTGATGGGTTTGCAGCTGCTCTTTGGGATGTTCTTTCAGGTTGGTTATGCTTGGGTAGCGGAACTGTCAGGATTTTGCGCGGGTTTTGCCCTGACCGCTTTTGTCATGCCGGGCGGGTGGGCGCGTATGCTTACAACCTTGCGCCGCCGCTAGCCGCGCCGCACGGCTCCGCGGATGTCCGATAACTTCATCGCGCCGATGACGTGGGCGATGCCGAAATAGCTGACGGCACCTAGCGCGATCAGCACCAGCAGCGCGATGTAGCGGACCCCGTCCGTGCCAAGCGCGGGTTTCAGCAGGCTTGCGAAGACACCCAGAACGATCCCCATTGCGAGTGATGCAATGACGATACGCGGCAGGCGCTGGCGATATCGGGCATCGACTCGCACCACATCTCCGATGCCGCGCAGACCCATGTAGAGCAGCCCCAGCATGGCCCAGCCCGCCACCGTCGTGGCGACTGCCGGGGCGATCCAGCCGATTGCCGGTGACAGGCCCACAGCGATGGCCGCGTTGATCACCATCGCCACGAGTGCGTAGTGGAAGGGCCGCTTGGTGTCGCCACGGGCGAAGTATTGGGGCTGTAGCACCTTTTGTAGCACGAAGGCGGGCAGGCCTGCGCCGTAGACTGCGACGGCAACGGCAATAGCGGCCGCGTCATCCGCCCCCGTGGCGCCACGTTCAAACAGGACCGACACCAGTGGCAAGGGGATCACCACAAGCGCTACAGCGCTGGGCAGGGTGAGCGCCATGGAGAACTCGGTGGCGCGGGAATAGGCGGTGCGCGCGCCATCTGTGTCATCCGCCTTGAGCCTGCGGGACAGGTCTGGCAGCAGCACGATGCCCACAGCAATGCCCACGACCCCAAGCGGCAGCTGATAGAGCCGGTCGGCGGCAAACAGCCAGCTGACCGCGTTGTCATAGGTCGAGGCAACAAGTTGGCCGACGACAAGGTTCACCTGCATCACACCGGTTGCCAGCGCGGCAGGGATGGCGGTGCGCACCATCAGGCTCATGTCCGGTGTCCAGCGGGGACGGCCGAGCCGCAGGGCGAACCCTGCCTGAGCTGCTGCGCCCCATGTCAGCGCCAATTGCGCAACACCGGCCAGCGGGATGGTCCAGACCAGCCATGTGATCGCCGTGCCCCCCGTTGCCCATGCCAAAGTCATGGCGCCGATCACCATGACGTTCAGCAGGACGGGCGCGGCGGCGGCAGCGGCAAAGCGGCCCGTGGCGTTCAGCACCCCTGAAAACAGGGCCGAGAGCGACATGAAGAAGATGTAGGGAAAGACGATGCGGCCAAAGCCCGTGGCAAGGTCGAACCGTTCTTCCCTGAAGCCGCCTGCGGTTGCCCAAACGAGCGCAGGCATGAAGATCATGGCCAGGGCTGTCAGGATCAACGTGACCAGCGCCAGCCCGTTCAGCGCGTCGCTGCCAAAGCGGGCGGCATCCTCGTCCCCCTCGAGCTTGGCGGAGAACATCGGAACAAAGGCCGCGTTGAACGCCCCTTCGGCAAAGAAGCGGCGGAACATGTTGGGCAGGCGGAAGGCGGCGACAAAGGCATCCATCAGCGGGCCGGGACCGATCAGTGACAGGATCATGATCTCGCGCACGAAGCCCAAGATGCGGGAAAGCAGCGTCCAGACCCCAACGGTCAGAAAGCCGCTGATGAGGCGGATCGGTTTCATTTGAAATGGGGTAGCTTGTGGTGCGCGCGGGCGCAATGGCTGGGGTGGGAGGTGCGTAGAGTTCTGGTATTGACAGAAAGGGCGCCTCAAAGTCCCAAAACCGACCAAGTTGTTGCGTGTGACCAGTGCCGTCTAACGGCGTGCTTCGCCATTCAAGGCGCGCTCCATAAGGTCAATGAGAAGCGTTTCCTCCGCCCTCGAAATTGGCGCGAGGATGGTTTTAATGGTCTCTGCGACGGCCTGCTGAAGTTCCTTGACGGTCTGTTCACCAGCCTCAGTCAGAGCAACAAGCACGACGCGCGCATCATGTGGGGACGCTTTGCGCAGGACCAAGCCCTTGGTTTCCAAAGATCGAATAGTGCGGGTCATCTGCGATTTGTCACGCGCGACGCGATTTGTAAGCTCGTGCATCCCCGGGCACCCCATTTCGGCAATCGTCAGAAGCACAATGCCGCCACCGGGCCCGACTTTGGCTTTGTCGAATTCATGTGCTTTCGATTGGAGCCCGAAGTGAATCCTCCGCATGAAACGGTCAATGAGTAGGGCGAGCTCGGTATCCTGCATCAGCTAACTTTTTGTTGACTTTGTCCATAAAGTGGATTTTGTGGACTTTATCCACTTTTCCTCGCGGTCAGTTCGCAAGCGACCATGCACCAGGGAGAACACCAATGACAAACAACTATGGCCTGGCACTGAAACTGGCAGCGGTCCTTTGGGTCATCTGGGGACTGGTCCATATGTTTGCCGGCGTTGTGATTATCTCATCGGATGCTCAAGAAGCGGTTTCTGCTGTCGCCGATGCAGTAGACCCGAGTTTGATAACAGGTGACTTTCACCCGGCGGTCGGAGCCTTGATAAACCAGCATGGATTCAACCTGCTCTGGATCGGTGCCTTTACGGTTGTCGGTGCTTTTTTCATCTGGCGACAGTCCGTCACCTTTATTTTCATGACGGCGATCGTCGGGTGGGTGACAGACGTTGGCTATTTTATCTTCATGGACCTCGGTGGTTTTGTGAATTTCGTCCCGGGGACTGTCATGACGATTATCTCTTCCGCCGCGGTGGTCTTGAGCCTGTGGGCCTACTTTGCGGGACTCCAAGAAAAGCAAAATAGTCCTGAGAAGATCTAGCCAGGTGTTGGAGCACAGCCGACCGGCGAGCGGTAGCTGAGTTACGCGAAGTCGGTCATCGGATCATATTGATCGGATATTCAGCCAGCCTGTTTCAAAATAGTGGTTTTTGGTCTTGCTGCTGCCTATCAAAGCGCTTTGAATAGTGATGCACATCTCTAATCAAGGGCGGAACCAATGGCAGACGGACAAGACTGGTGGCGCGGGTCGGTGACGTATCAGATCTACCCCCGGTCCTTCATGGATGCGGATGGGGACGGGATTGGCGACATCAAGGGCATCATGGATCGCTTGGATCACGTGGCGTCGCTGGGTGTCGATGCGATCTGGCTGAGCCCGGTGTTCCCGTCGCCAATGGCGGACATGGGATATGATGTTTCGGACTATCTGGACATCGACCCAACCTTCGGCACCTTGGCTGGTTTTGACGCCATGGTCGAGAAGGCCCATGCGCTAGGCCTGAAGGTCATCATTGATCAGGTGCTGAGCCATGCATCGGACCAGCATGCCTTGTTTACCGAGAGCCGTCAGAGCCGGGACAACCCCAAGGCGGACTGGTTTGTCTGGGCCGATCCGAACCCCGATGGCACGCCGCCCAACAACTGGCTTTCGATCTTTGGTGGTCCGGCCTGGACCTGGGACTCGCGTCGCCGCCAATACTATATGCACAACTTCCTCAAGGAGCAGCCGGATTGGAATTTCCATAACCCGGAGGTGCAGGATTACCTGCTTGATTGTGTACGGTTCTGGTTGGAGCGGGGTGTGGATGGGTTCCGGTTGGACACCGTGAACTTCTATTTCCACGATCATCTTTTGCGCGACAATGCGGCCAACCCGTCGGACTGGGCGCAGGATGCCGTTCGTCCGTTCGAGATGCAGTACACGCTGTTTTCCAAGAACCGGCCGGAGAACCTTGCGTTTCTGAAGCGGTTGCGCGCGCTGCTGGATGAATATGATGACCGCACCATGGTGGGTGAGGTGGGCGATAGCCACCATTCGATTGATCTCATGGGGCAGTACACATCCGGTCATCGCCTCCACATGGCCTATAGTTTCGAGATGCTGGGGCCGGATTTCTCGCCCAAGCATTTCCGTGAACGGATTGAGGCGTTCTTTCGCGATGCGCCCGAGGGGTGGCCGTGTTGGGCGTTTTCCAACCATGATGTGCCGCGCCATGTGGGCCGTTGGCTGGAGCATGGGGTGGATCAGGATGCGCTGGCCAAGCAGGCGGCGGCGCTGCTTTTGAGTTTCGAGGGGTCGATCTGCATCTACCAAGGGGAAGAGTTGGGGCAGGTGGATACTGTTCTCAGCTTTGACGAGTTGACCGATCCCGAGGGTATCAATTTCTGGCCGGAGAAGACGGGGCGTGACGGATGCCGGACGCCGATGGTGTGGGAAGCAGACGCGCCGAATGCGGGCTTTAGCCAAGCCAACCGCACGTGGTTGCCGGTGAAGGAGCCTCAGGCGGCGCGGGCGGTGTCCGTGCAGGGTGAGAACTCTGTACTTGCGTTTTACCGTGAGATGCTGGCGCTGCGCCGTGGGTCCGAGGATTTGCGGGAGGGCAAGACGGTGTTTCTTGATCTGCCGGAACCCGTGTTAGGGTTCACGCGAGGGGAGAACATGATGTGCCTGTATAACCTGTCGCCTGATCCGATCACTGTGGATGCACCCCATGCGGTGGCGTCCGTTCTGGACCAATCCGCCGAGGTGGACGGTGCACGCGTGACCATGGGCGGAAGCGGTTTTCTGATCGGGCGTATCGCTTGATGGGTGGGGCGGACACGACCAGTTTGCCGCCCCATATGACCCAAGGGGATGTTGATGCGCTGCTTGGTGCGCGCCATGACCGGCCCTTTGACGTGCTTGGTGTTCACAAGACCGGACGCGTGGCGTGGTGTGTCGCACTGGTGCCGGACGCGACCGCCGTTGTGGCGACAGTGGGGCGCAAAAAGGTTCCGCTAGAGCGCGTAGAAGGGCCGCTGTTTGCGGCACAGGTGCCGAACTCCAAATCCGCGCATCGCTTGACGGCCACGTTTACCGACGGGTCGGAATGGGCATTCGAGGACCCGTATCGTTTTGGCCCTGTCCTGACTGAGATGGATCAGCACCTGATGGGTGAGGGCACGCATCGCCAGTTGTGGCAGGCGCTGGGCGCACACGTGACGGAGGTGGGTGGCGTCGCGGGCACGCATTTTGCTGTCTGGGCACCCAACGCTGCGCGCGTGTCGGTCGTGGGGGATTTCAACATCTGGGATGGCCGCCGACATCCGATGCGGCGTGTGGGCGAGACCGGTGTGTGGGAGATTTTCTTGCCCGGTCTGGGTGACGGTGATCTCTATAAGTATGAGATCGCGCCGCAGGAGGGTGCGCCGTTTCTCAAGGCTGACCCGGTTGGTTTTGGGGCGCAGCATCCGCCCGAGACATCCTCTGTCGTGCGGGATATCTCTGGCTATGGCTGGGACGATGCCGACTGGATGGCGGGACGTGGTGTGGCCCAGCAGCGCGACAAGCCGATTTCCGTCTACGAGGTGCATCTGGGGTCGTGGCGGCACACCGCGGACGGGCGCAGGCTCAGCTACAAGGAACTGGCGACTGAACTGGTCGACTATGCCGTGTGGATGGGCTTCACCCATCTGGAGTTTTTGCCGATCAGCGAGTTTCCATTTGATGGGTCGTGGGGCTATCAACCGCTTGGCCTCTATGCCCCGACCATCCGCTTTGGCCCGCCGCATGAGTTCCGCGATCTGGTGGAGGCGGCGCACAAGGCTGGGCTGGGGGTTATCCTGGACTGGGTGCCGGGGCATTTTCCATCGGACACTCATGGGCTGGCGCAGTTTGATGGCACGCATCTCTATGAACACGCCGACCCGCGAGAGGGGTTCCATCAGGACTGGAACACACTGATTTACAACTATGGTCGGAACGAGGTGAAGAACCACCTGACCGCCAACGCGCTCTATTGGTTCAAGGAATACCATATCGACGGTCTGCGCGTGGACGCGGTGGCCTCCATGCTCTACCGCGATTACTCGCGTGACGACGGCGAGTGGGTGCCCAACAAGGATGGCGGGCGCGAGAACTACGAGGCCATAGATTTCCTAAAGGAGATGAACACCGTCTGCTACGGCGAGGTGGACGGGATTATGACCGTGGCCGAGGAAAGTACCGCTTTTCCTGGTGTCTCCACGCCCGTCGATGCGGGCGGCCTTGGCTTCGGCTATAAATGGAACATGGGGTGGATGAACGACACCCTGCGTTACATCGAAAAGGACCCGGTGCATCGGAAGTACGATCATCACCTGATGACTGCCCCGATTGATTATTCATTCTCGGAAAACTTTGTCCTGCCGATCAGCCATGACGAGGTGGTGCATGGCAAAGGGTCGATGATTGCCAAGATGCCTGGCAATGAGTGGGAGAAGTTTGCCAACCTGCGCGCCTATTACGGTTTCATGTGGGGGCATCCGGGCAAGAAGCTGTTGTTCATGGGCTGCGAGTTTGGGCAGTGGGCCGAATGGAACCATGATGTGAGCCTGGATTGGGATGCGCTGCATGGGGAACAGCAAAAGGGCCTGCAAACGCTGGTGCGCGATCTCAACCATCTGTATCGCGACACGCCTGCGCTGCATCGACGGGATTGCGACCCTTCGGGATTTCAGTGGATCGCCAATGATCCCGAACAATCCCTGACGGCCTTTTTACGGCGGGGCGAGGACGGCGATGCACCTGTTGTGGTCGTGTGCAATTTCACACCGGTGGAGCGTCAGTGGCGCATCGGTGTGCCTGTGTCCGGAACCTGGGAGGAGGTTCTGAACAGCGATGCGGCCGCTTATGGCGGTGGGAACCGGGGCAACGGGGGCGCGGTCCAGAGCCAGATTGGCGAGTGGGACGGGTTACCGCAATTTGTGGACATCACTGTGCCGCCTTTGGCGACCGTGATGTTCCGACACAAAACATAGGGAGGAACAGATATGGCGGACATGACACGCTTGTCTCAGAGGTCGATGGCATTCGTGCTGGCGGGGGGGCGTGGGTCACGCCTGAAGGAGCTGACGGACCGACGTGTGAAGCCTGCTGTCTATTTCGGCGGCAAGACCCGGATCATCGATTTTGCCCTGTCCAACGCGGTCAATTCCGGCATCCGCCGCATGGCCGTTGCCACGCAGTACAAGGCCCATTCCCTGATCCGCCATTGCCAGCGTGGCTGGAATTTCTTTCGCGCCGAGCGGAACGAGTTTCTGGACATCCTGCCTGCATCGCAGCGCGTGTCCGAGGAGATGTGGTATCGCGGGACAGCAGACGCGGTAACGCAAAACATTGATATCGTGGACAGTTACGGTGTCGAATACATCGTGATCCTGGCAGGCGATCACATCTACAAGATGGACTACGAGATCATGTTGCGCCAGCATGTGGAGCAGGGCGCCGATGTGACTGTGGGCTGCCTGACCGTGCCGCGCGCTGATGCGTCTGCCTTTGGCGTTATGGCGGTGGATGAGCACAGCCAGATCACCTCCTTTCTGGAAAAGCCGCCCGATCCACCCAGCACGCCCGAAGACCCGACCAAGGCGTTGGCGTCGATGGGCATTTACGTGTTCAACTGGAAATACCTGCGCGAGTTGCTGATCGCCGATGCGGCGGACCCGAATTCCAGTCACGATTTCGGCAATGACCTGATCCCCGAGATTGTGAAGGGCGGCAAGGCCGTGGCCCACCGGTTTGATGACAGCTGTGTTCGGGCGACGGGTGCGCCGAGCTATTGGCGGGATGTCGGGACGCTGGATGCGTTCTGGGAGGCCAATATCGACCTCACCGACTTCACGCCCGAGCTGGACTTGTGGGATCAGAACTGGCCGATCTGGACCTATTCAGAAAGCGTGCCACCCGCCAAGTTCATCCATGATGAAAAGGACCGGCGCGGCGTGGCGATTTCGTCCATGGTGTCGGGTGGGTGCATAATTTCGGGCACCGAGGTGCGCAATTCGCTGCTGTTCACGCAGGTGCACACCAATTCATACGCCGTGCTGGATCATTCCGTTGTGCTGCCCAATGTGGTTATCAACCGGTCCGCGAGGTTGCGGAAATGTGTGATTGATCGGGGAGTGGAGATCCCGACCGGGTTGGTTGTGGGCGAGGATCCGGTGGAGGACGCCAAGTTCTTCCGCGTGTCCGAAAAGGGCACGACTCTGATCACCAAGGAGATGGTGGAGGCATGGAAGGCCGCGCAATGACAAAGGTTTTGTCCGTTGCGTCTGAATGTGCGCCGCTGGTCAAGACAGGCGGCCTAGCGGATGTGGCTGGCGCATTGCCCGGTGCCTTGGCGCCTTTGGGCATTGAGATGCGGACGTTGTTGCCCGGTTATCCAGCGGTGATGGACGCGCTGGATAGTGCAGAGACCGTTACGGAGATTGCTGATCTCTTTGGCGGTGCTGCGCGGCTGCTTTCAGGCGAGGCGGCGGGGCTGGACTTGTTTGTTCTGGATGCGCCGCATTTGTTTGATCGAGGGGCGGGTATCTATCTGAACGATGACGGTGTCGATTGGCCGGACAACCCGGAACGCTATTCCGCGCTGTGCCGGGTGGCGGCGGATATTGCGCGTGGAGCGTTGGGCGATTGGCGGCCCGCTCTGGTGCACTGCCATGACTGGCAGGCGGGATTGGTGCCTTACTACCTCAAGCGCGGCGGCGCGTCGGCCCCAAGCGTGCTGACCATTCACAACATTGCCTTTCAGGGTTTGGTGCCGATGGCGCGGGCCAAGGTTCTAGGTATTGCCAAGCGCGACCTGACCCGCGAGGGGATGGAGTATTGGGGGCAGATTTCCGCGTTGAAGGCTGGTTTGGTCTGGGCTGACCGATTGACGACCGTATCGCCGACCTATGCCCGGGAATTGATGACACCTGAGTTCGGCATGGGGCTGGACGGCGTCTTGCAGACGCGCAAGGCTGACCTGTCCGGCATTCTCAACGGTATTGATCTGGACGTGTGGTCGGCCGAGGTCGACAGCCACATTCAGACCTACAAGACCCCGCGCGGAAAGGCGGCAAACAAGACAGCCTTGCGCGCGGAGTTCGGGTTGCCGGAGGCGGATGGCCCGCTGTGTGTGGTCGTGTCACGGCTGACCGAGCAGAAGGGGCTGGACCTGCTCTTGGATGCTCTGCCTGCGCTACTGGACCGGGGCGGGCAGTTGGCGTTGCTCGGTTCGGGTGATCCGACGCTGGAGAAGGCATTTGCCGAATATGATCACCCCTATGTTGCAACCCGGATCGGATATAACGAGGCGCTGTCGCACCGGATGATCGCGGGCGGTGATGCGATCCTTGTGCCGTCGCGGTTCGAACCATGCGGATTGACCCAGCTTTATGGCTTGCAATATGGCACCTTGCCGGTTGTGGCGTTGACGGGCGGTCTTGCGGATACGGTCATCCCGGCCACCCCTGCGACCATGGCAAGGCAGGTCGCGACCGGGCTGCAATTTCATCCGGTGACGGCGGACGCCCTCTCAAATGCTCTGATGCAGCTTTGTGACCTTTTCGCTGCGCCCAAGCTGTGGTCAAAGATGCAGCGAAACGCGATGGCGCAGCCCGTGGGGTGGGCGCCATCGGCTGCGGCTTACGCTGCGCTGTATGACGACCTGGTAAAGGCTGCTGGATGACACCATTCCAACTGAGCGCGGGCCGCCCGCACCCTCTGGGGGCTACCTTCGACGGTGAAGGTGTGAATTTTGCCGTGTTTTCTCAACACGCGACCCGCGTGGTGCTGTGCCTGTGCGACGATCAGGGGCGCGAGGTGTATCTTGTCGATCTGGCCGAGCGCGAGGGGCATATCTGGCATGGCTATATCGCTGGGCTGCGTCCTGGACAGCAATATGGCTACCGCGTCCATGGGCCCTATGTGCCCGAGGAAGGGCACCGCTTCAATCCCTACAAGCTGCTGATGGACCCCTATGCCAAGCGGCTGGCAGGGCAGGTACAGTGGCATGACGCGCTTTATGGTTACGAGATTGGCCATGCGGACAAGGACCTGAGTTTCGACAAGCGCGACAGCGCGCCCTACATGCCGCGATCTGTCGTCGTTGACCCAGCCTTTACGTGGGGGCGCAGTGAGCGACTGCGTCTTGATACCCCATGGTCCGACACGGTCATTTACGAGGCCCACGTCAAAGGGCTGACAGCGCGACGCAAGGACGTGCGCCATGCGGGACGGTTCCTTGGCATGGCGTCGGACCAGATGCTGGAGCACCTGACCGATCTGGGGGTGACGGCGATCGAGTTGATGCCAGCGCAGGCCGCCGTGGACGACCGGTTTCTGATAGACAAGGGGCTGAGCAACTACTGGGGCTACATGACATATGGGTTCTTTGCGCCCGAGCCGAAGTATCTAAGCAACCACGACATATCCGAGTTCCAGCAGATGGTTGCGCGGTTCCACGCTGCCGGGATCGAGGTGATCATGGATGTGGTCTATAATCACACCGCAGAGGGAGATCAGCGCGGACCAACCTTGAGTTTCCGGGGGTTTGACAACGCCAGCTATTACCGGCTGACCGATGATCCGCGATACTATGTGAACGATACAGGCTGCGGTAACACGCTGGATCTGGATCACCCCTTTGTCCTGCGCATGGTGATGGATTCCCTGCGGTATTGGGTTGAGGTGATGCATGTGGACGGGTTCCGTTTTGATCTGGCTTCGACCCTTGCCCGCACGTCCGGTGGGTTTGACCGTGACGGCCCCTTCTGCCGCGCCATCCGGCAGGACCCGGTGCTGAACAAGGTCAAGATGATTGCCGAGCCGTGGGACGTGGGACCGGGCGGGTATCAGTTGGGGGCCTTCCCGTCGCCCTTTACGGAGTGGAATGACAAGTATCGGGACAGTGTGCGCAAATTCTGGCGCGGCGATGCCTGCATCACCCGCAAGCTGGCAGGACATGTGACCGGGTCGGCCCTGCGTTTCGATCATGATGGGCGGCCCGCCACGTCGTCGATCAACTTTGTCACCGCCCATGACGGTTTCACGCTGATGGATACGGTCAGCTACAACGAAAAGCACAACGCGGCGAATGGTGAAGGCAACCGCGATGGGCATGACCACAATTGTTCCGACAATTGCGGAGTGGAGGGGCCAACCGAGGACCCGGCCATTCTGGCCCTGCGTGCCCAACGGCGGCGGAATATACTGGCGACCCTGATGCTGAGCCAGGGGACGCCAATGATTTTGGCGGGCGACGAGTTGGGCAACTCACAAGGAGGCAACAACAACGCTTATTGTCAGGACAACGAGATTGGATGGGTCAACTGGGACGAGGCTGATCCGGATTTCCTGGCCTTCTGCCGCCAAATCATCGCCTTCCGCAAATCCAACCCCATCCTGCGCCAGAAGCGGTTCCTGCATGCAGGCAAACGAGCGGTGGATGGCAAGCCGGACGTGTTCTGGCGCAAGGCCGATGGCACCGCGATGGCGGAAGAGGATTGGCAGCGGCCCGAGTTGAAATTCCTTGGGGTCGAGATGCGGATGGCGCGTGGCACGCCCGCCTATGAACCGCGCCTTGGCGCCATTTACATCTTGTTCAATGCGGGCGGCAAAACCCGGGCAACATTGCCCGAGGCCTTGCCGGGCCACCGCTGGCAGCGCGTCATCGACACCTCCGGTCAAGTGGGCGGGGCTGTGCGCGCCGGGGCCGTGACCATTGCGCCGAACAGTGTCGTTGCGCTTGAGCTCTGCCCTATTGGCGGCAGACCCGTTGGCGCGTTCGCATTTCAGAAAAGAAAGATTGAAGCATGAGTGTTCAGACAATTCAGACCACGCCAATCGACGGCCAGAAACCCGGCACCAGCGGCCTGCGCAAGAAGACGGCGGTGTTCATGCAGCCCGGCTATCTTGAGAACTACACGCAGGCCATTTTCGACGGCATCGGCGGGATTGCCGATAAGACCCTCGTGGTGGGTGGCGATGGGCGGTACTTTAACGACGTGGCTATCGGAACCATCTTGCGCATGGCCGCAGCCAATGGCGCTACCAAGTGCATCGTGGGGCAAGGTGGGTTGTTGTCCACACCGGCGGCTTCGCACCTGATCCGCAAACGCGAGGCCGATGGCGGGCTGATCCTGTCGGCCAGCCACAATCCGGGCGGGCCGGATGCGGACTTTGGTTTGAAGTACAACGGCCCGAATGGCGGGCCTGCGACCGAGGGCGTGACCGAAAAGATCTTTGCCCGGACGACGGAGATTGAGGCATATCACATCCTTGAAGGTGGTGATGTCGACCTGGATGCGCTGGGCGACAGTCAATTGGGTGACATGCAGATCGAGATTGTCGATCCGGTGGCCGACTATGCCGAGTTGATGGGGACGCTGTTTGACTTTGATGCCATTGCGGGCCTGTTCCGTGCCGGTTTCCGTATGTGCTTTGACGCCATGCACGCGGTCACCGGGCCTTATGCGCATGAGATACTGGAGAACCGTCTGGGCGCGCCTGCTGACACGGTGATGAACGGCACTCCGAGCCCGGATTTTGGGGGCGGACACCCAGACCCAAACCCGGTCTGGGCCAAGGCGCTGATGGATGTGATGTATGCCAAGGATGCGCCTGATTTCGGCGCGGCGTCGGACGGTGATGGTGATCGTAACATGATCGTCGGGCGGCGGTGCTATGTCAGCCCGTCGGACAGCCTTGCCTTGCTGGCTGATCGCGCTCATCTGGCGCCCGGATATGCGTCTGGACTGGCCGGGGTTGCGCGTTCCATGCCCACCTCTGCTGCTGCAGATCGTGTCGCTGAGGCCAAGGGCATGGCCCACTTCGAAACGCCCACCGGCTGGAAGTTCTTTGGCAACTTGCTGGACGCGGACAAGGTAACGCTGTGCGGTGAAGAAAGCGCTGGCACCGGGTCAAACCATGTGCGGGAGAAAGATGGGTTATGGGCGGTCCTGCTATGGCTGAACATCCTTGCTGTAACCGGCAAATCCGTGTCGGAGTTGATGGCGGCGCATTGGGCGACCTATGGGCGCAACTACTATTCGCGCCATGACTACGAGGCTGTCGACAGCGCGGTGGCCAATGATCTAATCACCGATCTGCGCGGACGTTTGAGCGAACTGCAGGGGCAAACCGTCGGTGCGCTGACAGTGTCCGCTGCCGATGAGTTTGCTTATGACGACCCGGTGGACGGGTCCACGTCAACCGGTCAGGGCATCCGCATCTATTTCGAAGGCGGCGGGCGCGCAGTGTTCCGTCTGTCAGGCACCGGTACTGACGGGGCCACGCTGCGTGTTTATCTGGAGCAACTGGAGACGGCCCCTGATGCGCTGGATCAGGACCCGCAAGATGCGTTGGCGGGAATAATCGCCGCTGCTGACACGTTGGCCGAGATCAAAGCGCGTACAGGCCGCGATGGCCCCGATGTCATCACCTGAACGAACGCGGGCGGTTACTGTGCCGCCCGTTCCACACCTTCGGCGATGGCGGCCCGCAGCTTCTTCTCAAGCGTTTTCTGCTTGGCCTCGGAGTAGTATTTCAGGCCGAACATATCCTTGACATAGAAGGTGTCGACCACCTGCTCGCCATAGGTCGCGATGACCGCGTTGGCGATGTAGACATTGGATGCCGCCAGAGTGCGCGTCAGGTCGTGCAGCAGACCGGGACGGTCGCGGGTGTCAACCTCGATGATCGTGTAGATATCGGACCCTTCATTGTCGAAGGTGATATGCGTAGGCACCTTGAACGCCTTTTCGCGTTTTTTGACCTTGTCGCGATCCTTGATCGCCTCGCGGGTGACAACCTCACCTCCGAGGGTGCGTTCGATCATCTTGCGCAGACGGGGCAGGCGGGCCGCGTCATAGGGGTTGCCGTCGGCGTCCTGTATCCAGAACGCATCGGTCACATACCCGTCGGAGGTCGTGTAGCTGCGGGCATCCACGACATTGGCCCCGACCAGTGCCAGTGCGCCGGTGAGACGTGCAAAGATGCCCGGGTGATCGGGCATGACAAAGCAGGCGCGGGTGGCGTCCCGGTCTTCGTCCGGGTGCAGGTCCATGGCGATCTCGTTTTCGCCGATGTCGCGCAGCAGCTTGGCAAAGACGACGTGGGCAGTGACATGCAGGCCCTGCCAATATGGATCGTAGTGCCGTGCGGTTTCGGTTTGCAGGTCCTTGCGCGGCCATTCCGCCAACTCGGCCCGCAGTGCCTTTTTCGCCTCTGCTCCCCGGCCTTCGCGGGTGAGCGCCTCCATCCCGTCTTCAAGCGCTCGGCGCGTCTGGCGGTAGAGCGCGCGGATCAGCACGGCCTTCCAGTTGTTCCATGTGGTTGGGCCAACGCCGCGGATGTCGCACACGGTCAGAACGCAAAGCAGGTCCAGCCGTTTGACTGTCTGCACCGCCTTGGCAAAGTCGCGCACGGTGCGAGGGTCGGCGATATCGCGCTTCTGAGCCATGTCGGACATCAGCAGGTGGTAGCGCACCAGCCATTCGACCGTATCCACGTCGTCTTGCTTGAGCCCCAAACGCGGCGCGATCTTGCGGACCATCTGCGCGCCCAGGATCGAGTGATCTTCGGGCCGTCCCTTGCCGATGTCATGCAGCAGAAGTGCCACATAGAGCACCTTGCGGTTCACACCGTCTTTCAGGATCGACGAGGCGACCGGCAGGTCCTCTTCCAATTCGTCACGCTCGATCATCGCAAGCTGCGCGATGCATTGGATGATGTGTTCGTCCACCGTGTAGGAGTGGTACATGTTGAACTGCATCATCGCGACGATGGGTTCAAACTCGGGGATGAAGGCCGATAACACCCCCAGCTCGTTCATCCGTCGCAAGGCGCGTTCCGGGTTGCCGTGCTTCAGCAGCAGATCAAGGAAAATGCGCTGAGCCTCTGGCGTCGTGCGCATGTCATCGTCGATCAGGTGCAGATGCGACTTGATGAGGCGCATGGCATCGGGGTGGATCAGCATGCCAGTGCGCAGCGCTTCCTCGAAAATGCGCAGGAGGTTCAGTTTGTCTTCGAGAAAGGCGTTGTCATCTTCGATCGCGATCCGATTGTGGATCACCTGGTAGCCGTGTTTGATGCGCGGTTTGCGTTTGAACAACCGCTCAAGCAGCGGTTCAGCCTTGATATGCGTGGCCTCGAGCTTGGTCAGGAAGATGCGTGTGAGGTCGCCCACTTCGGTTGCGTGCAGGAAGTAGTCCTGCATGAACCATTCCACAGCACGCCGACCGTCCTTGTCTTCGTAGCCCATGTCGTCGGCCACTGCGACTTGCAGGTCAAAGGTCAGCTGTTCCGTGGCCCGGCCCGAGATCAGGTGCATGTGGCAGCGGGTGGCCCACAGGAAATCTTCGGCTGCAACAAAGGCATCGAACTCGTCATCCGTGAACAGGCCCAGTGGCACAAGGTCTGCCGCGTCCTGCACCTTGTGGATGTATTTGCCGATCCAGAACAGCGATTGCAGGTCGCGCAGCCCGCCCTTGCCCTCTTTCACATTCGGTTCGACCACATAGCGCTGCCCTTGCCGCACGTGCCGTGCGTCCCGTTCGGCTAGCTTGGCCTCGATAAAGTCGCGCTCGGTCCCGTTGAACAGGTCCGTCCGCAGCTTAGTGTCCAGTTCCTTGGCCAGTGCGGAGTCACCAAAGAGGAAGCGGTGTTCCAGCATGGCGGTGCGGATGGTGAAATCCTCGCCCCCAAGCCGCAAGCAATCCCGCACCGTGCGGCTGGAATGCCCAACTTTCAGCTTGAGGTCCCACAGGATGTAGAGCGTGGTTTCGATCACACTTTCCGCCCAGGGGGTGATTTTGTAGGGCGTGAGAAACAGCAGATCCACGTCCGAGAAGGGGGCCATTTCGCCTCGCCCGTAGCCGCCCACAGCCAATAACGCCAGCCGTTCGCCGTTGGTGGGGTTCGGGTTTGGATGCATCAGCGTTTGCGCCGTGCGCAGGGCCGCGTGAACCAGGCAATCGGTCAGAAAGGCATAGGCCTGCGTGGTGGCGCGCGACGCAAAAGGATCTGCCCGAAAGGCCGATGCAATCGCTGCGCGACCCGCTTTTTGCGCGTCTTTTAAATGTGCGACGATGGCCGCTCGCTCTGGCTTGGTATCCAAAAGCGCATCGAAAGCGTCGCCATCGAAGATATCGGAGGCGGCGCAGATCAGGTGTTGGTCAGGCGTCGTTGGAGCCTGAAAGGCGGTGTCGCTCAATACGCTCTCCGTTGTGGCCGCAGGGCCGGATCAGAAACCTGCGCCACCAAACCCGCGCGGGGCGGCATCAATCACAGCGACCTTGTTGTCGCGGACCGTCGCAATTGCAAGCCCCCGTTCGTTTGTGCCGTCCGGACGCAAACGGAAGATACCCGATGCGCCTTGAAAGCCCGACCCTTGGGTCAGTGCCGCGCCGGTCAACGCGCCCGAGTTGCCTTGTGCTGCAAGGGCGCCGATGGCTGCGATGCCGTCAAAGGCCAATCCAGCCAGCGGGTGAGGGGCGCTGCCATAGGCCGCTTGGTATTGCGATTGGAATGCAGATGACCGCGCGGGATCAGGGAGCGCGAACCAGCCGCCCTGCACCCCCGGCAGTTCCAGCGTTTGTGGCGGCAAATCCCAGCGCGTCAGGCCCACATATTGCGTTGTGGCCGGGCTAAGGCCCGCCTCGGGCAGCAACTGTGACAGAAGGGGAAGGCCAGCGGCGGGGGAGGCTGTCATGAACACGGCATTGGCGCCCGAGTTGTCCACGGCAGATTTGACTCTTGGTACGGCAGCAACCAGCCCCTGTTGAGATAGTGGGTAATCCACTGTGCCCACGAGTGTAGCATTGCTGCGCGAAATCGCTTGTTGGATTGCATTTCGACCAACTTGACCAGCGACGTCTTGTGCATGGACTACCACGACCCGGTCTTTGCCCTGACGGGCCGCGTAGCCAACAAGACGATTTGCAATGTTTTCGAAGGTCGACCCAAGGACGAAGACATTGCCACCTGCGATCGACGTGTTGTTAGAAAAGGCCAGTACGTTCACATTTTGCGGGGCCACGGCCACGCCCGCAGCGTTCGCGGCCTCGGCATAGAGCGGGCCCACGATGATCTGAGCGCCGTCATTTACGGCCTGTGCGGCTTGGCTTGCGGCGGTGCCCGCATTGCCCGCTGTGCCGTATACCCGGAGGTCAATTTGCACCCCTTGCAGGTCGCGCATGGCGAGGCGCGCCGCGTTTTCCAGATTGTTCGCCAACAGCTCGTCACTGGCCTGCCCGGAACCACGTGGCACCAGCAGCGCAACCGGAACCGGCTGCGACGTGTCGATCCGTGGGCCGCCCGACGATCCGCCAATGCCACCCAAAGCGGCCGGATCACAGGCGGCCAGAGCAAGGGCAGCCACAGGCACAAGTGCCCGCCGCGCCGCCTTGCGCAGAGTCTTGAAAAACGCAAACATATACTGTCACTCCCTAGGTGCGGGGCATGACATTGGCCTGCCCGGTCATTGGGGGCAGATAATAAACGTCAGGAAAGGCGGGTCCAGCGTTGAATCATGTCAAGGTACCCCTGTCCGCGGGTCTGTGGTTCGTGGGCGTGCCGATCGGGACGGCCCGGGATATCACGTTGCGGGCGCTCGACGTGCTTGCGTCAGCGGATGTACTTGTGGCCGAAGACACCCGGTCTTTGCGCAAGTTGATGGACATCCATGGCGTGCCGCTTGAGGGGCGCCGGATCGAAGCATTGCATGAGCATTCAAAGGACACACAGGTCACACGGCTGGTCGCGCGCGCGGCCGGTGGCGAAAGCGTGGCCTACGCGTCCGAGGCCGGAATGCCCTTGATCGCGGACCCTGGATTCGAGTTGGGACGCGCCGCGCGGGCAGCGGGCGTTTCAGTGACATGCGCGCCGGGACCATCGGCCGTTTTGACAGCGCTGGTGGTCGGTGGATTGCCGACTGATGCCTTTCATTTTGGCGGGTTCCTGCCCGCATCGCGCTCTGCACGGCAGAAGGCGCTGCAAGATGTATCGGATGTAAAGTCCACGCTTGTGCTCTACGAATCGCCCAAACGTGTTGGTGCGCTGCTCGCAGACGCGGTCGAGGTTCTGGGTGCGGACCGGCAGGCCACGGTGTGCCGTGAGTTGACCAAGAAATTCGAAGATGTGCAAACTGGCACGTTGGCTGAACTGGCGCAGGTATTCCAGAATACTACGCCGAAGGGCGAAATTGTCGTGCTGATTGGCCGCGCAGAGACAGTGGCCGTTAAGGAAAAAGACATTGACGGTGCGCTAAGCTCGGCGCTGAATGATATGTCGGTTAAGGACGCGGCCGCGTTCGTGGCGGAAACACTAGATGTGCCGCGCAGGCGGGTCTACCAACGGGCATTGGAATTGGCGCGTAACAACCAATGATGTGAAAGGTGACGCATGGCGCGGCACGAGCGATGTTCGGATACAGGCCAGCCGCTCGATACGCGTGTGGCGCGCGGTCACATGTCGTATCACGCCGGCATGGCGGCCGAGCAAATCGTCGCGCGCGCTTACATCCGCGCGGGTTACAAGTTGATCGCTGAACGCTGGCGCGGACGGCGCGGTGAAATCGATCTGGTTTTCTCGACGGCGATCGCGATCGTCATGGTCGAAGTGAAAACCAGTAAATCCCTTGCTTCTGCCGCCGCGCATCTGACCCCGGCGCAGGTCAAACGCCTGTGTGCGACGGCGGATGAATACCTCGCGACTCTCACTGATGGCGCGTTGACGGATGTCCGGTTTGATGTCGCGTTGGTTGATCAAACGGGTGCCGCCGAATTCCTTGAAAACGCCTTTGCGGGGTATGTCTGAACCCGTGCGCAGGATGTTCTGCGACTGTGCACAACAGCTTGCCATTGCGTGACGGCCTTTGCTGCGCCATCTAGGGGCGCAGACTATTGCGGAGTTGCGCCATGAAGATTGCCTTTCAGATGGACCCGATCGGGGCCGTGGACATCAATGCGGACAGCAGTTTCCG